>ONSR01000009.1:0-1120 GCA_900320565.1 uncultured Prevotellaceae bacterium | reverse complement strand
TTTGCTTTCTTAGCCTTCTTTGCAGCGAACTTATACGTCACACCAAGCTGACCGACGAATTGCCAGTCGCCTTTGCCATGATATTTGCTGTTGAAGCGGTCCTTCAAAGTGTTGGCTGCCAGCTCGAGGTTGATGCTGACGTGCTTCGAGATGTCGCAAGCGACCTGAGCTCCGATGCGTGCATTGTGGCTGAATTTACCGCCGTCGTAAGCCAAGAGCAGCTTGTCATTGCGAGCAAAAGCCTCGTCGTTGTCCCAAGCATAGTTCAGGCCTACACCACCTATCAAATAGACATTCACAGGATAATAGTTCTTCTTGCCAATCAGATTCACAAGGTTTACCATCAAGTCAATGTCGGAAGTCAGGTATTTATACTTGTATCTGAAGTCCTCCACATCATCAAGATAGCCACCCTTATTCCAAGCACCATTGACGTTCAGCCGTGCACCTATGATAGGCGTAAAGAATGAACCGAAGCTGAAGCTTGCAGTCGGAGTGAACAACTCCCAGTTGTTGTAGTTTGAAAAGGTCACCTGCGTACCAGCCTGAGCGCTGAAGAACAGCTGCGGATACGTGACGGTTTCCTCGTCATTGGTTTGAGCATTAACTCCCATAGCCATAAAGCAGAGAGCCGTAAACAGTAAACAAGTTTTCTTAATATCGTTCATGTGTGAATAGTTTTGTTTTTCTCGTAATCGTCTTTTTCTTGGAACAGCCAAACCTTTTCCTCAAAACATTCTACAAAACACGGATAGCCGTGCTCATGTATAACTTTTTGCAGAGATGCTCAAGCTCGACACCAGTCAACCGACAGGTCGACGCCAGTCAAGTTCGCAAAGTTCTGCAGAGAAGTTCCCAAAGTTCTGCAGAGAAGTTGGCCAACTTCTGCAGTGAAGTTTTAGCTCAACGCCAGTCAAGTTTTTACGTTTTTCTATAGCCTTGTTTTCTAACCACTTGCAAAACCCGGAAAAATCCTGCAGAGGATTTGCCCAAATCCTGCTGTGGATTTGATGAAATCCTGCTGTGGATTTTGCCAAATCCTCACGTCGATTTTAGGGACGCGTCCCTCTCGCCTTAGGGACGTGTCCCTCTCCTCATAGGGACGCGTCCTTCCCCTCAT
>ONSR01000071.1 GCA_900320565.1 uncultured Prevotellaceae bacterium | reverse complement strand
AAGGAGGAACTCAACACCAATCTGGCGAAGAAGAAGGAACTTGTGGAGAAGGCCGAGGCTCTGATGGAGAGCACCGACTGGCGCTCTACGGGCGACATCCTCATCAACCTGCAGAAGCAGTGGAAAGAGATTGGCACCGTTCCCCGCAAGTATAGTGAAGACCTCTGGAAGCGCTTCACGTCAGCTTGCGACCACTTCTTCGAGGCTCGTCAGGCAGCAACAGCCGACGTTCGCAACGAGGAGAAGGCCAACAAGGAGCAGAAGCTCGGCATCATCGACCAGCTCAAGCAACTTGCTGAGACTGAGGGAGAAAACGTCATCCAGCAGGTTAAGGAACTGCAGCAGAAGTGGAGCGAAGTGGGACATGTGCCTTTCCGCGACAAGGAGAAACTCTACAAAGAGTATCGCGAACTCTGCGACAAAATCTACGACGCATACGGCGTCAGCCAGGCAAAGCGCCGCCTGAACAACTTCCGCAAGAATCTGGCAGAGAAGGTGGAGAACGCCGGCAGTTCACTCGGCAGCGAGCGCCAGAAGATGCAGCGTGCCTACGAGCGTATGCTGGCTGAGATAAAGACCTACGAGAACAACATAGGTTTCCTCAATGCCGGTAGCAAGAAAGGCAATTCCCTCGTCGATGCCATGAATAAGAAGGTAGAGAAGCTCCGCAGCGAACTCGACCTCCTGGCCCAGAAGATAAAGGCCGTCGACGAACAGATGAGAGAGGAATAGAAAACGCCCTATAAGGGAATGGCCAACGCCCTATAGGGGAATGAATACCCCTCCATAGGGGAGTGAAAATCCCCTTCTACAGATAAGAGCAAACTTACTGCCTGAGGAATCGTCTTCAATGCAGTGGGTTTGCTCTTTTTGTGTCCTAAAATTCGTTTTTTATACACCTAAAACACTTATTATATCTCAAAAAAAGGAACAAAAGCACATTTTTAATGACCAAAATAGTGTGATTTCGCCTAAAAATTTGTATCTTTGCAGCCGATTAGTGCGCATTGTGCGCGCACGTATATAAAAGTAAAAGAAGCATGAAGTGCACCGTTGAGGCTGTTCAGACGAAACGTCAGATGAATGACTTTGTGAAGCTTCCCTGGAAGATTTACAAGGGCAACGCGTGCTATGTACCCGATATGGAGTCGGGCGTCAGAGACTGGTTCGACCCCAAGCACAACCCAGGACTGCAGCACAGCGAAGTGGCTCCCTTCGTGGCCTACGACGAGAAGGGAGAGCCCGTGGGACGCATTGTCGGCATCATCAACCATAAGGCCAACGAAATCTGGAACGGCAGCTGCGTCCGCTTCGGCTGGATTGAGTTCGTGGACGACACGGAAGTCTCTGCCGCCCTGCTGAAGGCCGTCGAGGATTGGGGTCGCTCGAAAGGCATGGACTCCATACAAGGACCCCTCGGCATCTCGGATTTCGACAAAGAGGGAATGCTCGTCGAGGACTTCGACAAAATGGGCTCAGCCATCACCATCTACAACCCACCATACTATCCCGAGCATATGGCTCAGCACGGCTTTGGCAAGGAAGTGGACTGGGTGCAGGTCAAGATAAACATCCCGGAAGAGGTGCCGGCACGATTCGCCCGTGTGCAGAAGCTCGTCGAGGAGATGTATGGGCTCAAGGTAAAGAAGCTCACGCCCAGAGAAGTCTTCAAGGAAGGCTACGGCCGCAAGATATTCCGCCTGCTCAACGAAGCATACAGTCAGCTCTTCGGCTATACCCCTCACTCCGACGAAGAGGCCGATGCTTTCGTCTCACAATACATCAAGTACCTCGACTTGAAGATGCTCCCGATGGTGGAGGACGAGAAAGGCAACCTCATCGCCTGCAGCATCACGATGCCTAACCTTGCTAAAGCACAGCAGAAGACAAAGGGAAAGTACTTCCCATTTGGCTGGTATCACATGCTCAGCGCCCTCAAATTCAAACACGAAGACGAAGCAGAACTGCTTCTCATCGCCGTTCATCCCGAATGGCAAGCACTGGGCATCAACGCCCTCATCTTTGCCGACCTCATCCCACTCTACAACAAAATGGGATACCGCACCGCAGAGACTGGGCCAATGCTCGAAGACAACCTCAAGGTACTCACGCAATGGAAGGCACTCGACCCAATAACCTACAAGCGCCGCCGTTGCTTCAGCAAAGAAATAAAGTAAAGGAAAATCGAATCAAAAACATAAAAAAGAATGGCAAATAGAGTAGTAATAACAGGCATGGGCATATGGTCATGCATCGGAACAACCCTCGACGAGGTGCGCGACGCACTCTATCAGGGCAAGAGTGGCATCATCTTCAGCCAGGAACGTAAGGACGCCGGATTCCGTTCGGCACTCGTAGGTAACGTACCCAAAGTTGACCTCAAACCATACGTCCCCCGTAACCTCCGTAACTTCATGCCCGAAGAGGCAATGTACGGATACATCGCAACCAAGCAGGCCCTTGACAATGCCGGCATCGACGAAGACTATCTCAATACTCACGAAGTAGGCATCATCTACGGCAACGACTCCGTAGCAGAGGCAACAATGCAGAGCCTCGACAAGTTCCGTCAGGCTAATAGCACGGTGGCTTGCGGCAGTGGTGCTATCTTCCAAAGCATGAACTCCAACATCACCATGAACCTGGCTTGCCTCTTCAAACTGCGTGGCATCAACCTCACAGCATCGGCAGCCTGCGCATCAGGCTCGCAAAGCATCGGCCTGGCAGCACTCCTCATCTCGCAAGGCTTGCAGGATTGCGTAGTCTGCGGTGGTGCAGAAGAGAACAACATGTACGGCATCGCATCCTTCGACGGCATACAGGCATTCTCCATCCGTGAGAATGAACCCGAGAAAGCAAGCCGTCCCTTCGATGCAAGCCGCGACGGACTCGTACCCAGCGGCGGTGGTGCAACAGTCGTTCTGGAAAGTTACGAGCACGCCGTCAAGCGTGGAGCCAACATCATAGCAGAGATAGTAAGCTGGGGCTTCTCAGGCAACGGCGACCATATCTCTACACCTAACGTTGCAGGCCCAGCACGCTCACTCGAACTCTGCCTCCGCAACGGTGGCATCGACCCCAAGCAAGTGGGTTACATCAATGCACACGCCACCAGCACCGTCATAGGTGACCGTCGCGAGGCTCAGGCTATCGCACAACTCTTTGGCGAACGCACCGTTCCCGTTACCTCAACAAAGAGTCAGACAGGACACGAGATGTGGATGGCTGGAGCAAGCGAAATCATCTACTCGACCCTGATGATGAAGAATGGCTTCATCGCCGGCAACATCAACTTCGAGAAGCCCGACGAAGAGACAGCATGCATCAACGTCCTGCCCGAAACGAAGGAGACACACTTCGACATGTTCCTCTCCAACAGCTTCGGCTTCGGCGGCACCAACTCCACTATCATCGTGAAGAATGTCTAAGACATATTATCAATTAATGCATTAATCAATAATAACTAAATCAGAACAAAATGACAAGAGAAGAAATCATTGCTGAGATCAATGCCGAATTGGCAGAAGAGTTTGAAATCGACGAGGCTACCATCACTCCCGATGCTCCCATCTATCAGACCCTTGAGCTCGATAGCCTGAGCCTCGTGGACCTCATCGGTATCGTACAGACCAAGTATGGTGTGCTCATCTCTAAGGCTGAGCTTCCCACCATCAAGACATTTGCTCAACTCTACGACTACATCGAGCAACACCAGAAATAGTTAAGAGTTCAAAGTCCATAGTTAATAGTTAGGCTATGCCCTAACACCCTACAGCTGTGGACTATGGACTATGGACTATGAACTATGAACTATAACGTCCTGATTATCGGCAGCGGACTGGGCGGACTGGAATGTGGCGCACTGCTCGCCAAGCGAGGACTCAAGGTGCTCGTGCTCGAAGGTTCCAATCAACCAGGAGGCTGCATGCAAAGCTTCCGCAGAGGCGGAATGCATTACGATACAGGACTGCACTATGTGGGCGGTCTGGCTCCAGGGCAAACAATGCATCATGCATTCGAAGAGCTCGGACTGCTTGACTTGCCCTGGCAAAGGATGGACGATGCCTTCGACCATGTCATCATCGGCGGTCGGCACTTCGCATTCCATCAAGGCTACGAAGCATTCGTCGAAGGACTGGCAAAAGACTTCCCGCATCAGCGAGAAGCACTCCAAAGCTATGTCCAACGCTTGCAGAACATCACGGCAGACGACATGGACGTCTGTGCTTATGATTACCTTAGGCAGACATTCTCCGATGAACTGCTTGTGAATGTCGTCAGTGCTGCTGCAATGAAGACAGAGCTTCGTCGCGAATCACTTCCCCTCTTCAACTTCGCTCATACTTGCTCCAGCTATATTGAAAGCAGTTGGCGACTGAAAGGAGATGGTAATCTGCTGGTGAACAAACTCATCAGCACTATTGAGGAAGTGGGTGGCGAAGTGAAAACAAACAGCAAGGTGGTTCGTCTCGTCGAAGCGGATGGCCGCATCGCAAACGTCATCTGTGCCGACGGACAAAGCTACGAAGCGGAGTACTTCATCTCCGACATACATCCTGCAGAGCTCTGCCATTTGCTCGAAGGATGCCAGGCTGTTCGGAAAGCCTTCCGCAGACGTATGACATCAGGGGAGAATACCTGTGGTATGTTTACTGCACAGTTCAAGCTAAAGCCAGGTGCACTACGATACTTTGCCCATAACGTCTTCGTCTATGACAAACCTAACGTATGGACGATGACGGAAGACAATGACCCTGTGAAGGGAGTCATGATAAGTGCAAGGGTTCCGGAGGACGACTCGGACGAGCTCCGACAGATAGACCTCCTCACGCCCATGCCTTGGTACGAATGCGAGCCTTGGATAGAGACTAAGGTTGGTCGTCGCGGCGATGACTACAAAGCATTCTGCCAGAAGAAGACCGAACAGTGCGTTGCACTGGCGGAACAATATATTCCCAATCTTCATGAGATGGTCGAGCAATGCTATACCAGCACGCCGCTCACCTATCGTGACTATCTGGGAAGCCCTGAGGGTGGTGCTTTTGGGCTGCGCAAGGATTGCCGTACATCGATGCTCAGCTTCCACTCGGTGGGTACGCCGCTATCTAACCTGTTGCTTACAGGTCAGAGTATCATTCTGCCTGGCATCGAAGGGGTCACTATGACGGCTTTCGAGACATGCAGTAAGATTATATAAGACTACGCTCGACAAATAAAAAGACATGATAAGAAAACTCTTTGCAACCTTTGCTTTGCTTCTGGCATTCGCTGTGAATGCATTAGGACAGAAAATCACCGGCGTCATCCTCGATGCTTCTACTGGTGATAGCCTTTCCCTTGCAGGAGTAAGTTATAAGGAGCGCAAGACTTCGACCATTGCCGACCTGGACGGTCTCTTTTCCATTGCACGTATCAATGGCGCGACACTCACTTTCTCCTGTATGGGTTATAAAGATGAGAAGGTCAATGTTACCAAGGCTACTCCAAGTCGTCTCACCATCAAGTTAAAGCCTGACACGAAGAGCCTTCAAGAGGTTGTCATAAAGGCTGAGAGGAAACGCTATGTCCGTAAGGACAATCCTGCTGTGGAGCTCATGAAGCGTGTGATTGAAGCCAAGAAGAGTACCAAGCTTGAGAACACTCACGACTTCTTCCAATATACGAAGTATCAGAAGCTGTCTATGGCTCTAAATGACTATAAGGTCAAGGAAATAGACAGCACTGATATTGCGGCCGGCAAGGTGAAGTGGACGCAACAGGCAGAGTTGAGCCCTTATAATAATAAAATGGTAGTGCCAGTCTCTCTTGACGAGACTGTCACAAAGCATGTATTCCGTAAGGACCCCAGAGCAGAGAAGGATATCATACAGGGCGAACAGAGTTCTGGACTGAATCAGCTCGTTGCAACAGGCGACATTGTCAATACGACGCTTAAGGAGGTGTTTCAGGATGTGGACATCTACGACAATTATGTCAAGTTGCTTAAGTTTCCCTTCCTGAGTCCTATTGGTTCTGGAGCAACAGCCTTCTACAGATATTATATTGTCGATACTGTGCTTGTGGAGCGTGACTCGTGCTATCATTTGCAGTTTACGCCTAACAATCCTCAGGACATAGGCTTCAATGGTGACATATATATATTAAAGGATTCTACACTTCACGTCAAGAAGTGCCATTTGTCTATTCCTCCGAAGAGCGATGTCAACTTCGTCAGTTCCTTACATATAGACCAGATATACAGCAAGCTGCCTAATGATGAGTGGGTGCTGACGACGGACGATATGTGGGCCGAGATGACGCTTCTGTCGAAGAAGTTCCTTGTGGTGCGAAACACTCGCCTTTCCGATTATGACTTTGCGCCTCTCCAGAAGAGTCTTTTCCGTAATAAGGCAAAGGTCATACATATGGCCGACTCGCGAAACCAGGACGAGGAGTTCTGGAATCAGTATCGTGCCGTCCAGCTTTCCGAGAAGGAGGGTGGCCTGAACAGCTTTATGGAAAAGATGGCGAAGTCAAAAGCCATGCGTATTCCTTTGTTTATTGTCAAAGCACTCTTCGAGAACTATATCGAGACCTCCAAGGCTGGAAAGCCCAGCAAGTTCGATATCGGTCCTGTCACCAGCATGTTCTCGCACAACTATAGTGATGGCTTCCGTGCTCGTATCGGTGGTAAGACTACGGGTGCCTTCAACAAGCATTTCTTCTTGGAGGGTTACTATACGCATGGTTTCAAGTCGCACAACAGCTATTATGGCGTTGTGGTAGACTACTGCTTCAATAAGAAGAAGTATTCCCCTTATGAGTTCCCGATGAGGAAGATAAGGTTCGAAAGCAGCTACGAAGTGACGTCTGCGGCAGACAGGTTCTTGCAGAACAGCAAGGACAACCTCTTTGTCAGCCTCAAGACTGAGAAGGTGAACATGCAATATAAGACTAACATGCAGCGCCTCTCGTTCACTTGGGAGACGGACTATGGCCTGAACTTTAACACCGCCTTCAAGTTGGAGAGCAACGAGGTAGCCGGCGATTTGCATTTCATTCATGTGACTGACGGCAGGGAGGACAAGACGCTCCGTACGACCCAGTGGAGTGCGGAGGTTCATTTCTGTCCTGGCCAGACTTATATCATGACCAAGCAGGACCGTTGGCCTCTTAATAAGGACCGTCCAGACTTCGTTATCCGTCATACTGTTGGCATCAAGGGTCTTTTTGGTGGGCAATTCAATACGAACCAGACCGACATTAGCGTCTTCAAGCGTCAGTGGCTTGGGAGTTGGGGGCGCATGGACTTCCGTGTCCGGGCTTCAGCTCAATGGAACAAGGTTCCCTTCCAGTTCCTCCTTACACCGCCGATGTGTCTCTCTTATGTTGAGCAAGAAGGTACCCTCAACATGCTTCATAACATGGAACTCTTCATGGACCGTCGCGTATCGTGGTCTGTGGAATGGAACTTGAACGGCAAGATATTCAACCGCATTCCTTTGCTCAAGAAGTTGAAGCTCCGCGAGTATATTGGCTTCAAGGGCTGCTGGGGTATGCTCACCGACAAGAACAATCCTGCTAAGAATACAACCGACGACCTGCTTTATGCGTTCCCCGACAATCGTTCCTACGCTATAGACTCGCACGTTCCCTACATGGAGTTTTCCTGTGGCATACGTAACATTCTCAAGCTCTTTGGCGTTGACTATGTGCGCCGACTCAACTATCTCGACATTCCTGGAGCCAAGAAGAACGGCGTCCGCTTTAATCTGACATTATCTTTCTAAATAATATATAATGAAGAAACACTTTATCATCATTACACTGTTATGCATCTTTTTATGCCTTACCATACAGGCTATCGTGATACCTAAGGAGCATATCTTCAAGTTCGAGCGCAGCACGAACACGAACTATATCTGTTACGACATCAACCTGAAGGACGGAAAGCTCAACCAGAAAGAGCCCCTCAATGCTTATTGGATATCGAGTAATGAGACGGAGAAGAATCCCTTGACCTTCCTGGACCGCAAGATGGCCTTTGGCATCAAGGTGGTCAGTTCGAACGAAAACGAGGCCCGCGTGCACATGACGGCCTACAAGGCCTTGATCATCCGCATTTGCAAGCACAAAGGCAAGTGGGTGGGAATTGTCAAACTGAACGGCCACGAGCTAATCTTGTCGAAGATGTTTGCCCAGATGAAGCAGTCCATCTATCCAAGATGCGAGTATGTTGACATCTACGGCACAGATATCAATACGGGGGAGGCGCGTCGTGAACGTATCATGAACTAAGTTCTTCTCAAACGTACAACGCTGAGAAACTAAAGAAAGGCAGGGGTGCACATGCATTCCTGCCTTTCTTTAATCAGACTTGTCGTATAGGGTTCGTTGCATATAATATGCAGAGGACTCGATATAGGATGTAATGTTGAGCGGAGGAATAAGTCTCCTTGGTTAGAGCAGCGCTTCGATTGCTTCTCCGAGGTCGGGGATATCTTCTCCGCGAGCCTGCAGGTCGCAGTTGCGGTCTATGAGGAAGTAACTGGGCAGGCCTTGCACGTTGTAGAGGGTGAGCATGTCGCTCTCCAATCCCTCCTCGCAATAGACGCTGACCCAGGGCAGTGCCTCGCTTCGTTGCTTCCAGAGATGTTCGCTGGCATCCAGCCCGACCTGATAGATTTCGAAGCCTTGGTCGTGATACCTGCTATAGAGTTCTCGCAGGAGCAGCGTTCTTTCTGTGCTTCCGTCCAAGGAAAATGCGGTGAAATCGAGCAAAATGACGTTTCCTCGCAGGCTGCTGAGTGTCCGCTCCTGACCGTTGATGTCAGGGAAAGTCATGTCGATGATGCCCAGTTCCCTCACTTTGTCGCCGTCGATGTCGAGCACAATCTGACGTGGCTTGGCTCGGTTCTTCCGGCACTCCAGTACGATGTTGCAGAGGTTCTCGGTGCGTGGGCTCGACGGGTATTTCTCGTTCCATGCATTGGCCACCGCTTGCATCCAGGTCAGGTCGCTCTTGTCGTGCACCGGATCGAAGATGAGGCTTGAGCCAAGCGTCTGGAAACAAGCGTAGTAGCTGTAGGCTGTGCCGTAGTTCCCATGCAGGAAATCCTTCTTCACCTCTGCTTTGTACTTATCGACGAGGCTTTGAATCATGCTGTCCCTCTCCTCGATGGTGAAGTTGCGGTCAGCAGAGATGCGCACGCGTTGCTGCCCTCTACGGCATAGCCGAACGACAGGTCCTTCATGTCAGCTTTGACGCGGACCGTCTCTGTGCTGTCGATGGCGAGGTTGATGCCTTGCCCGCCAATACGGAGTCGGTAGAACTCGGGGCTGGCGATGCCTGGCTTCTCGAAATGGAACGCGCCGTCCTCCGTCAGCCGGATACTGTCGATGGCGATGGTTCCCTCTCCAAGGGAAAGGTGTTCCAGATAGAGCATCAGGGAGTCGGCTCCGCTGATGTTGCCTTCGATGCAGAACTTTTTCTCCTGTTTGCATCCGCAAAGCAGCGTGAGTATTGAGAGTAGAAAGAGTGTTTTCTTCATCGTCTTCATATTTAAAAAGTTGTGCAAAGGTACGGTTTTCTCTTGA
>ONSR01000046.1 GCA_900320565.1 uncultured Prevotellaceae bacterium | reverse complement strand
TCGTAACTCTCTGATTTTCAGTGTGGACCAGCCAGGGCTTGAACCTG
Source organism: uncultured Prevotellaceae bacterium (assembly GCA_900320565.1). Classification (GTDB taxonomy): domain Bacteria; phylum Bacteroidota; class Bacteroidia; order Bacteroidales; family Bacteroidaceae; genus Physcousia. The sequence goes on along the minus strand of ONSR01000046.1, from coordinate 18,309 downwards.
GGACCTCCAGATTATGAGTCTGTTGCTCTAACCAACTGAGCTACAAGTCCGACGATACTGGCTTATGCCATTAATCGGGTGCAAAATTAGACATTTCCTGCGAATTATGCAAATGAAAGCAGGAAAAATTTGGTTTCGCAAAGAGTTTTGACTACTTTTGCATCTTGTTATGAAGAAGGGATTTGCTGTTACTATCGGGTTCTTCGACGGCGTTCATCAAGGTCACCGCTACTTGCTTAGGCAACTTCAGGAGTTGGCTGAAGCAAAGGATTTGCAACCTGCGGCGGTGACTTTCGACTGTCATCCGAGGACTATAGTACAGGAAGATTATGTCCCTTCGCTGCTGACGACACAAGAGGAAAAGTTGAAGTTGCTCTCCGAAGCATTCAAGGGCGAAATCTTTGTGCTACCATTTACTCAGGAATTGAGTGTCATGACGGCTAAGGACTTCATGCAAAACATCCTTCGCGACAAGTTGAATGCGGAACTTCTGCTGATGGGATACAATCACCATTTCGGTCACGGAGGCGGAACTCACGAGGAATATGTTGCTTGGGGACACGAAACGGGCATAGAGGTCTGCTTGGCCGAAGCCCTTCCTGGCGAGAAGGTGAGCAGCAGCCGGATAAGGAATCTGATTGGTTTAGGCGAGGTAGAGAAGGCAAACGCCATGCTCGGATATCCTTATTTCCTGAATGGAAAAGTGACCGAAGGCAAGCAAATAGGCAGACGAATCGGGTTCCCAACTGCCAATCTCACTTTGCCGCAACAGAAGTTACTGCCGGCCTGCGGAGCCTATGCCGTTTGGGTAACGCTACCGGACAACACAAGAAGAGGTGGAATGCTTTGCATCGGACATCGCCCAACAGTGGAACAAAACGGAGAAATCAGCATTGAAGTTCACATCTTCCAGTTCGAAGGGAACTTGTATAACGAGTCAATTTCTATCGATTTCATCGAGAAATTACGCGACGAACAACACTTCGACTCCCTCGAAGACCTGCAAAAGCAACTGACCCTCGATGCAATAGCTGCTCAAGCAGCGATTTGTCATTCAACATGACCAACGAAGCCTTCATAGAACAGAACAAGGATGCCGACATTCGTAACTTGGCATTAAGCAAGGTTCCGGCTGGAATAGATCTTCACTTCTGCCTGCAACAGATTGAAGGACTGCAGATTGCACAGAAGAAGCTACCAGCCTGGGCAAAGACCGAAGGCATCCTCTTCCCACCAAAAGTCTCGCTGGAACAATGCAGTAGCGAGCAAACAGCACTCTACAAGCAACAGTTGGTGGAGCGACTCTTACCGATGAAACGGGCAAAAATGGCAGATTTGACGGGTGGCTTCGGCATAGACTTCTCTTATTTAGCCAAGTTGTTCGATGAGGCAGACTATGTGGAACGAGACGAACATCTCTGCGAAATTGCCCGACACAACTTCCCTCTTCTTGGCTTACAGCAGGCTAAAGTACATTGCTCAACAAGTGAGGATTATCTCGATGGAATGGGGTATTTTGACATCATTTACCTTGATCCCAGTCGAAGAGATGCGGTCGGAAGAAAGGTTGTTGCTTTGAATGACTGCTCGCCGAATGTTGAAGCGATTCACGACGAGTTGCTCGCTCATGTACCCATCGTGCTGGTAAAACTCTCGCCCATGCTCGACATACAAGACACACTGCGCCGTCTGCCAAAGGTTGGCGAGGTGCATGTGGTAAGTGTTGACGGCGAATGCAAGGAAGTCCTGCTGGTGCTTTGCCGAGAGAAACAGGTTGCGACGGTTCATTGTGTGAACCTCTCAGCACAAGAACAAACGTTCAGTACGACAATTCAGAATGCCGAACCAGTCATCGCCACACATTTGGAGCGCTATCTCTACGAGCCAAACGCATCCATTCTGAAGGCTGGCGTGCAAAATTCGCTCTGCCAAAAGTACGACGTCAGGAAGTTGCATTCCTTCAGTCATCTGTTCATTTCTGCCCATTTCATCGAGGATTTTCCTGGTCGCAGCTTTGAGATTGAGGACGCTTGCAGTTTTGCGAAGAAGGACTTGAAGCGGATGCTGGCAGACATCACGCAATGTAACCTGACCGTTCGCAACTTTCCTGCTACCGTTGCGGAGTTGCGAAAGCGGCTTAAGCTGCGCGAGGGTGGCGACATCTACCTGTTTGCAACGACCCTTGCCGACGGTTCACACGCCCTGATTCGCTGCAAACGTTTGTGACTTATACATTATTATATATATAACATCCCCGTATCGATCATGTTAGTTAAGACATTCAGTGCCAGCGTTCAAGGCCTTCAGGCCGCAGAAGTTACCGTTGAAGTCAATTCGACTCGCGGCGCCAGGTTTGCTCTTGTGGGCTTGCCCGACAGCGCTGTCAAAGAGAGTTACGAGCGCATTCTTGCAGCGATAGAGAACAGCGGCTACACCTTCCCGGGTCATTCCATTACCATCAACATGGCGCCAGCCGATGTCAGGAAGGAAGGTTCGGGCTTCGACTTGCCGATGGCGATAGGCATTCTTGCCACGAGCGGGCAGGTGGACACACACGTGCTGAACCGTTACATGATGGTTGGCGAGTTGAGTTTGGATGGCTCCCTGCAGCCCATCAAAGGCGCGCTGCCCATCTCCATCAAGGCTCGAGAGTTGGGATTCGAAGGACTTATCGTGCCAGAGGCTAACGTACGGGAGGCTGCTGTGGTAAACAACCTCAATGTCTATGGTGCCCGCCACATCAATCAAGTCATCGGACACCTGAATGGCCTGGAGCTCATGCAACCGACCGTCATCGATACCAGAGCAGAGTTTTTTGCCAAGCAGAGTGAGTTTGAGTTCGATTTCGCAGATGTCAAAGGTCAGGAACAAGTGAAGCGAGCCCTCGAGATAGCAGCCGCTGGTTCACACAATCTAATCATGGTCGGTCCTCCGGGAAGTGGTAAGAGCATGTTGGCAAAGCGTTTGCCGAGCATCTTGCCACCGTTGTCGCTACGAGAAAGCCTGGAGACGACGCAGATTCATTCTGTTGCAGGCAAGCTGAAAGGCGATTGTTCCCTCATTGCCCAACGTCCCTTCCGTTCGCCCCACCACACCATCTCGCAAGTGGCACTCGTGGGAGGCGGCACGAATCCGCAGCCTGGGGAAATCAGTTTGGCACATAATGGGGTCCTTTTTTGCGATGAATTGCCGGAATTTCAGCGTTCTGTACTCGAAGTTCTGCGACAGCCCCTCGAGGATCGCGTCATAAATATCTCGCGAGCGAAGTACACCATCACTTATCCTTGCTCGTTCATGTTCATCGCCAGCATGAACCCATGTCCGTGCGGTTACTACAATCATCCGGACAAGCATTGCTGCTGCACGCCCGGACAAATCATGAAGTACCTGAACAAGATCAGCGGTCCGCTTCTTGACCGAATAGACATCCATTGCGAAATCCAGCCGGTGCCCTTTGCCCAACTCAGTCAGATGCAGCCCGGCGAGCCGAGTTCCGTCATTCGGGAAAGGGTGATTAAGGCCAGGAAGATACAGGAAGAGCGGTTCAAGGAGTACAAGGGCATCCACTGCAACGCACAGATGAGCGAGAAGATGCTCCACAAGTTTGCGGAGCCCGACAATGCCTCGCTCGACATGCTCAGAATGGCGATGGAGCGCCTGAAACTCAGTGCCCGTGCCTATTCGCGCATTCTGAAAGTGGCAAGAACCATTGCTGATTTAGCAGGAAGCGAAGCCGTGCAGAGCCAGCACATTGCCGAAGCCATCGGCTATCGCAGCCTGGATCGCGGCGATTGGGCAGAGAGAGGAATCTGATCTGTTGCCCTCTTCATCCGACTCGATTCACCTAATCAAAAAACATGGCACGTTAAGTTTGCAAACTCGGCACGTCGAATTGGCAAACTCAGCACGTCGAATTGGCAAAGATAACACGCCGAGTTTAGCGGAGCACCTTGTGAACTTTACCGTCGCGACTGCGGATGATGTAGAGGCCAGGCTGCTGTGTTGTGTTGACAAACTTGCCGTCCAGAGTCCAAAGTCTGTTATCTGTGGTCCGTTGCCCGTTGTCTGCAGGCATCTCCGATACGCCAGTCCATTCGCCGGTACTCACCAGATTCATGTATTCGCGCAGTTCGGCAATGGCGTCCGGCAACTCTTCGTTGGTGAGAGCAAGTGCCTCTAAGTTCTTGACATATACGGACAAATAGTAACTTTGGAGGAATGCTTTGGCGTCTTCGCTGTATTGATCGCTGTTGAGCATCGCTTCTGCCTCCTTGCCCACCTGTTTGTATTGAGCCCAGAGTTCTGCATTAAGGGCTATTTCCTCCCAAGCGACATCGATGGCTCGCATGGCTGCGATGGCTTCATCTCTGTTGGAGGCGGTTGCACTGAAAGCGCTGTTGTAGGTGTTGAGGTAGCTCTTGCTGACCGTTACGGAGAGGTAGCTGACCTTCTTTTTCTTCATTTCCGTGAGCCATTGGCGGTATGCGGTTGGCTGGTCACCGTAATAAGTGAGTGTAAAATCATCGAAGACGCACCAGTCCATACCGGCCGACTTGTCCTTCTTGACGCCAAATGTGAGCGTATTATTATTGACGCCGGCAAAGATGACATTGTCGTAAGCGTCCACCACATGCATGTAATACTCGGCAGCAATCATGTCGTCTGGGATGAAATAGTTGGCCGAGCCTTGCTTTGCGGAAATCTCGCGGCCCACGCCCTTTGCTCTTGTCACGCTCTTGGAGAATGGCGAAACGATGGGGAACGTGAGTGTCTCGGAGCCGGCTGTCGTGAAGAGGCAGGCGTTGCGCAATGCTCTGTCCTTCGCACGGAAGTGGTCGTTCGACTCCTGCGCCTCGCCAGCACGGTAGAAAGCCTTGCATCCGACGGCATAGACGCCATTGGGCAGGTCGGTTATCGTCTGGTAAGTGTTGAAGTTGCGGTTGAAGTGTTCGGCATTCTCATTAGGGTTGACAGCCCCAAACTGGTCGCCTTCCCAGCCCAGACGCAAGTTGCTGTTGAAGCAAGGAGACACGATGCGTGCACTCATATCAAGCGGTTTGCGATAGGTTGCATCGCTCTCCACGACCTGATACATATCCTTGAGATAGCGGAAGTTGTTGGCGATGAGAACATCCACGAGCTCCTGCCCACGCGTGTTATAGCCGTTGCTTGAGTTCACGCCCACATAGTCGGCCAGGATGATGCCAGTAGGTCCGGCAGGATTCGACGAGTCGTTCAGGTAGTCGATGATGGCAGCGTTGGTGTGAGCAGCGTTGTCCCTGTAACCGTCACTCGAGGAGATTTCCTCATCGACGATGAAAGGAATGTAGAGTCTGGAAGTCTTCGAGTAGGCAGAAGCAAAGTTATATACCCAGACAATATCAGAGGCAGAGTTGGTCTTATGCTTCGTGCTGAAGTCGAGCAACTGCCTGACACCAGCCACCTTGCGGTCGAGGTCGCCATCCCTGTGAGTCTCGGCGAAGTCCTGCATATAGAGTGACGCAGTCGCTCCGCTTGCTCCCACAATCTGTCCGTTGCGCTGAGCGTTCCAATCCAGCTGCCCTGTCCAGTTGCGGAAGAAGCCTCCGACGGGGGTGTCGGCATACTGGTCGCGGCTGATCATCAGTATCTTTCCACGCATCTCGCGCACCGTGAGCGTCGGTTTGAAGTCGATGAAGAAGTCCTTCAGGTCGTCGCGATTAACCAGTTCGAGCAGTTTCTCGCCGTAGTTGCTTGCATTGTCATCGCCAGCAGAAGCATGGAGGACGTGTATGATGGCGAACTCCGACGGGTTCTCTATCAGCTTGTCTCTCAGGAAATAAAGTGCATCGTCGAAACGCAACTTAGTGGGCATGATGCCATGATTGTCGTTGAGATAGCCATCTTTCACAGCCGGACGCATGTCGAAAGCACGGACGCCCAACTCCCACTGGTCTTGAAAACTCTTCTCCTGGGTGCGTGCATACTTATCTCCAAAAGGCCCATAGATGGAAACCGTAATGCCTGGGAAACCGTTGCCGGTGCCCGTATCGTGACTACCAGGAATGGAGAGATTGGCCACGTAGGCATCGTCGGGAAGACGTTTCATCCAGTTCTCGGCATGGAGAGACATGGTGAGAAGCAAAAGCAAAGCAAGTGTAAGAGAATTTTTCATTGTGTAAAGTATTTCTTTCTGTTCTGCTGCAAAAGTACGAAAAAACTATGAACTATAAGCTATAGACTGTGAACTTTTTCGTATCTTTGCACTTAAAGTCATTATATATATAATATGGTAAGCATACTTTTTGTGTGTCACGGCAACATTTGCCGCAGTCCAATGGCTGAGTTCGTGATGAAAGATCTTGTCCGCAAAGCAGGAAGAGAGGAAGCGTTCCACATCGAGTCGGCTGCCACATCGACCGAAGAGATTGGGAACGACGTGTATCCCCCAGCCCGCAGGAAGCTTGCGGAACACGGCATATCGTGCCTGGGCAAGACAGCAAGGCAGATGACCAGGCACGACTACCAGCGTTTCGACCTGCTTGTAGGCATGGACTCGTGGAACATCAGGAACATGAAAGTCATCTGCGGAGGCGACCCCGATGGCAAGATTCATCAGTTGCTCGACTTCACCAATAGACCTGGCGATGTTGCCGACCCATGGTACACGGGCGACTTCGAAGCGACATGGAGGGACGTTTCGGAGGGTTGCCGATGCCTCTTGAAGTGGTTGGAAAGCAAAGAATACTAATAAAAGCATACTGTAATTAAGGTATTTTTACACTTTTTACCATTTTTTCTTGTTTCGTATATAATAATTCCCTAACTTTGGACCGACATTAACTTATCATTAACCTATAAATGTAATTATTTATGAAGTATTTCAAGTTATTCCTTACCGTGTGTGCAATGGCCGTTGCCATCAGCGCAAGTGCTCAGTCTAAGACTACTGCAAAGTCCAAGACAGCTACCTCAACTGCTAAGACAACTACAGCGGCTCCTGCCAAGAAGGCTACCACAACCGCCAAGACAACAACTGCTAAGCCTGCCGCTGCTGCTCCTAAGGCTGCTGCTAAGCCTGCCACAACTACTAAGACTACAACCACAACTAAGGCTGCTGCCAAGCCTGCAAAGGAAACCACATCCTATGCTGCTGCCGACTATGATCGTGGCTATCACATGTTGATTGAAACGAAGGTTGGTGGTGCCAGCGGTAGTGGCGCCTGGGGTGCTAACATTGCTTTAGAGCATGAGTTCAACAAGTACATTGCTTGGGACCTCTTTAACATTGGCTACACCACTAACTTCGGCTTCGATTCTCATATTCTTGGCCTTAAGTCTGGTGTCAAAGGCTTCACGCCCGTCTTCTGGAACGCTTGCAAGATGCGTGGTTACTCAAGCCTTGCTTTAGGCTATGCTTGCCAGATAACACCAAATGTGCCTGAACTTGATGAGTTTGGCTCGCCAACAGGAGAAGAAACTACAGATGTGTCTCATGGCTTTGGTTTAGCTTGGGGTGCTGGTGTGCAGATGTTCAATCATCTGTATGTCGGCTATGAACTTGAGTGGAATACCATTAGCAAGTCATGCATTCACTTTGCAAAGATAGGCTACAGATTCTGATTTATTCAATATTCTGGAAGGGCACTTCGGTTGGAGTGCCCTTCTTTATGACTATATGAAACACCCTAAGTTCCTGTTTCTCTTGTGTGCCTTGATGGCATGCATGGGGGCAAGTGCTCAGTCGGAGCAGGCTGAGAAGTCTTTCGACCCTCGCTGCCATTTCCTGTTGGAAGCGAAGGTGGGGCGTTACCACTACAACAGGGGCGGCTTCGGCATGAACTTCGTTGTGGAGCGCGAGTTGTGTAAGTATCTGGCGTGGGACATTGCGAGTGTCGATTTCTCTGCTCCATGGAACTGCGACCTCGTTAATATCGGCATCAAGACTGGTGTCAAAGGTTTCACGCCTCGCTTCTGGGAGAACCGGATGCGCGTGTATGCCAGCGTGGCGGTGGGTTATGACTGTGGCATCATCACGATTAGCAAATCGAAGATGAGTCCGATTGCTGAGCGGACTGGACACGGGTTTGCCTTCTCGAGCGGTGCCGGCCTTCAGTTGGGCGAGCATCTCTTCGTGGGTTACGACTTGGAGTACAGTACTTCGGTCATCGACAAGGGCCGCTTCGGCATCGCCCACTACGCTAAGCTTGGCTGGAGGTTCTGAGTTATACTGGGAGACACTCTGAAAAGGAATGGCCAACGCCCTATAGGGGAAGAGCAAACGCCCTATAGGGGAATCATAAACGCCCTATAGGGGAATGACCAACGCCCTATAGGGGAATGACAACGCCCCTATAGGGGGATGAGGCTTTTATTATAAAATAATGCATCATGTCTTGCATTTATTGAATTATTTTTCGTATCTTTGCGCCATAATTATAACAATATCTGCTATGAAGAAGCTTAATATCATTACCATTTCCGTGTTCAGCCTCATCCTTTCCGCCTGTGGTGGAAAGTCAGTCGACATCACTGTTCCCGACAACAACTGCCCCAGCGACAAGGAACTCGTTGAGAAGGCTTTGAAGGGCGACGAGCAGGCAGGACTGAAGATGGCGCAGATGTACTACAACGGCGAAGGTGTGATACAGGACTACACCGAGGCCATCAAGTGGTACAGGGTGCTTTCGGAGAAGGGGAATCCCTATGCTCAGTACTACATGGGCATCTGCCACGATGAAGGTCGCGGACTGGAGGCCAGCCTGACGAAGGCAATGGAATACTACAAGCAGAGCTTCCTGGAGTTCAAGGCCCGCGCTGAGAAAGGCGACAAGGAGGCTATGCTCTACCTGGGCAAGATGTACTCCCTGGGCAAATATGTCACGAAGGACAAGGCAGCAGCCGTGAAGTGGTATCGCGAAGCAGCCGAGCAAGGTGATGCCAAAGCACAATATACTCTGGGCGTTTGCTACGAAGAAGGCACCGGCGTGGCTCAGTCCTTTTCCGAAGCCGTCAAGTGGTATCGCCAGGCAGCCGACCAAGGCCATGCCGAGGCACAGTGCGCCCTCGGTGCATGCTTCGAGGAAGGCAAGGGCGTAGAAGCTTCTGCCACGGAGGCCGTAAAGTGGTATCGCCTCTCTGCTGAGCAGGGAAATGCCGATGCCCAATGCAATCTGGGCTACTGCTTCGACGAAGGTATCGGCGTGGAGAAATCGCCAAGCGAAGCCGTCAACCTCTATCGCCTCTCTGCCGAGCAAGGCAATGCCACCGCTCAGAACAACCTCGCCTACTGCTACGAATATGGTACAGGCGTGGAGAAAAACATGGAAGAGGCCATCAAGTGGTACAAGAAGAGCGCCAAACAAGGTGACGAAGGCGCCATTGCCAACTTGAGGTCAAAGGGCATCACTGACTACAACGACTGATGTCCGACAGACAACAGAAAGTCCTTGAATACCTCAAGGCACACGACATCCCATTCTCCTGTTACGAGCATCCCGAGGGCAAGACCATCGAGGAAGCAAAGCGCTGGTGGAAGGACGACGGTTCCGTGCACTGCAAGAACATCTTCATGCGCAACCACAAGGGCAACCAGCACTACCTCATCTGCTTCCACTGCGACCACGACCTCGACATACACGACCTCGAGGCACGCCTCAAGGCTGCCCTGCAAGCACAGGGAAAGCCCTCGTGCGGCAAGTTGTCCTTTGCATCGCCCGAGCGTATGATGAAGTATCTCGGCCTCGAACCCGGCAGCGTCTCACCCTTCGGACTCATCAACGACCAGGAGCACCACGTCCATCTCTTCCTCGATGCAGCCCTGCTCGACGACAAGAGCTATCCACAGCCCGACAGGAAGACGCTCTCCTTCCACCCCAACGATTGCCGAGGCACAGTAGTCATCGCCCTCGAAGACTTCGAGCGATACCTCAAGCAACTGGGCAACACCTACGAATTCATCAGGCTTTATTAAAGAAGCCAGCAAAACTAGTAGAACTAGTTCAAACTAGTTAAAACTAGTCCAAACTAGAAAACAAAAGAAGTCCCACCCGAACCCGGATGGGACTTCTGCTTTATTGTAGCGTTGCCTTACTTCAGAATCTTCTTGCCGCCCACAATGTTGATGCCCTTCTGCATCTTGCTGAGGCGTTGGCCAGCAAGGTTGTAGATGGCACCGGCCTTGACATCGGCAGAAACACTGGTAATGCCAATCTCATCGACGTTCATGTATGTCACGCTGATGGTCTTGATGCGAGCCTGACTTGTAGCCTGGTTCGTCAGGATAACCTCCTGCAGCTCGCCCTTCCATGTAGCAGTATTCGTTTCGATGACAGTAGCGTTGCCATTCTGGTCCTTCCACTCTCTGTTATAGTTCTCGCTTGTAGCAGTCAGTACAATATCAGTGATCAAGTAATTGTCAGGCACAGACAACTTGATGTAGCTGGGGTCTGTGAGCGTCTTTTCCTCGCCTTCGCCCTCGTACTTGCTGCCATAGAACTTGATGTGGGTGTCACCAGACTTAGCATAAGCCTTGTTGGCATAGAGTGTAAGCACATCGTTGCGCGTTGCCGTAAGCTCTGCACCTGTATCTGGTGCACCTTGGCCAACGATATCCTCATCATTGTAAACGAAGAGAGCATCCTCGTAACCGGCCTCCGTAACAACAAGTGTGAAGCTCTTGCTGTCGGGCAGATAAGTGTTGCTCTCGGCCACATTGGCTGTGATGGTAGTCGTGCCTCGGCCTACAGGAGTAATATTGCCCTCGCTATCTACAGTAGCAACATCCTCGTCGGAGCTGGTATAAGTCACTTCACCATCAGAGTCGGTCGTGAACACAGCTGTAACTTCACCATTGACGTCAACCTTCTCCGTCTCCACACTCCAAGAGGAAACAGGCGTAAGCAGAGAGGTGACAAGCACATACTCTTCTGCTGTGCGAGGAGCAATCTCCCAATGTCCGCCTGCATCTGAAACGTACCACACGGCTACGCCAGTAACGTTGTAGGTCTTGTCCTTCATAAGTTCAGGCACAGCTATGAACTTGTTGTTGGGAACGATAGTGTTGTCGTCGTCATCCACGAAGGCTGAGCCGTCATAAGTCAGGCCTTCGAAGCTGAGGAGGCATCCCTGCATGTCTTTCGTAAGGTCGGCAATGGCAACATTCATCGGAGTAGCACCCTCACCCTTCGTAACAGTGAGGCCCGTAGTAGTGGAGGTGAGGCTCGTTATCTCTGCACACTCGTTGAAGGTGGTCAGGGTAACAACAGCAGAGCCAGTCAGGACGTCACCAACCTCGAAGCCATGTCCGCTCTTATAGGAGACAATACCGTTGGCACCATCGGTGAAGAAGACTTGGCCGCCCTTGACGCCAGTAACAATCCAATTGTTGAACTCGACGAACACTTCTTTCTCGCCTTCGGCAGGAGCAGCAGCACAAAGCTCAGCAATGTTGGGAATAGCTGTTGCCACGATGAAGGTGAACTCAGCGCTGGTAACTTTGCTGGCGTTGTCATCATCATTGTAAGCAATGGCCTTCACAGTGCAACTCTCGCTAATGGTGAAGGGAGCGGTGTACTGTGTGCTTGCATCCGATGGAGCAGTACCATCGAGGGTATAGTAGATGGTGCAACCTTCTTCGGCAGTTATCGTTACCTCCTGTGGTTCAGCATATGTGCCGCCAGCAGGAGTAATGGTGGGAGCTGCCACTAAGACACTTACCTCCTGGAAGTCGTCTGCCGTACGGGGAGCGATTTCCTTAGTGCCTTTGAACCATAAGAAGACACCTTTCACATTGTACGTCTTTCCCTTCTCGAGCGTTGGAAGTGTTATGAATGTGTTGTAGGGAGTGATGGAAGCGCCTGCTTCATCCTTGAAGACACTGCCGTCATAGGTCAGTTCACCTAACTGAACGACGCAACCTTGCATATTCCTCTCAAGCTGACCAATCGTTGTTGAAATTGGGCTTACGGCAACGTTCTTGGCTGCAACAGTAACACCTTCTGTGCTTGACTTGAGACCTGTAATTTCAGGAGCATCATTATAGGTGGTTAGGTTGAACGATGCTGTGCCCGAAAGCTGATCTCCCACCTCGAATCCATGACCATCCTGATAGAGGAGCACACCATTTGTGCCGTCGGTGAAGTAGGCATTCTTACCTTTAACACCAGTAACAACCCAGTTGTTGAATACGACCGTAACAGATATTGTACCACTGGCAGGTGTTAGTGCACAAAGCTCGGCAATGCTTGTGATGCCAGTTGTGAAAGAGAACTCAGCAGAAGCGATGCTGCTGGCATTATCGTCTGCATCATAAGCAATAGCCTTGACTGTGCAGTTCTCGCTGACGGTAAAGGCAGCTGTGTACTCTGTGCTTTCACTTGTTGGGTCAGTACCATCGGTGGTGTAGAAGACCGTGCAACCTTCGCCAGCAGTGATGGTCACGGTCTGTGCCTCAGCAAATGTGCCGCCAGCAGGAGTGATGACAGGCTTTGCAACAGTTACGCCACCGCCACCACCAGGAGCAAAGAACTCGATGGAAGTCAGGTCGATGCCATTGTTACTTGTAGTAGGGTTAGTGACATTAATAGTCAACTTGTAGTAAGCCTCTGTAGCCCATGCTGTTCCTGTCGATGGCAAGAACTCTACGCTGCCTGCTGCACTGACGTCGGGAGTGAGCGTCACTTCGTCGAGAACAGTCTTATACTCCACATCGCTTGCGATGGTGAGCTTCATGCTGTTAACCACAAATGATGACTTGCTGACACCAAGATGGTTAACAACGACGCGGTTAATGGCACTGCCCATAGGTGTCTTGGCAGTAATAGTACGGTCCACCTTGTCGAAGGGAACCTCTTTGGTGCTCTTGCCACCGATGCGCCATTTGCCTTCGAGGCTTTGGTTGCCGGGAGCATTCCATATCATACCATCGTGTACATCGTCATAGTAATCATTGTAACTGGTATGGTTAGAACCCGTTGCAAAAGGCACGGTTTCGAGCGTGTAGAACGGCTCGTCATCTGCCCACATATTGCTGCTGACGAAAAGCAGAAGCATGGTGAGCATGGTAAATAAGGTAGTTTTCTTCATAATGATTTTGTTTTAGGTTTGTTTGTGATATATATATTTGCACAAATATACTATTATTTATAATACGCGCGCGAGTTTCCTTGAAAAAAATATTGCAAAAGGATGGCTGTTTGAATGAAAAGGCTTAACTTTGCACCCGTAATCTACTGACAACTATGAGTGAAAACATTCTTTTCATAACGCTTGGCAGTTCTGCTGTTGTTCATTTCGTGATAACTTGTGTGATGGCTCTCTTTGCGAGACACAGGGTACAGTATCTGAGTCTGGCATGGGTGAACGGCATCTTCTGCGCGACGACGCTTGTATCTTCTTTCTTCAGTCATACGATTGCTACGGCTCAGCCGGGCATCTTGCATCCAGGCATGTTGCTGGCGTTGATGTGTGCCTGCTATCTGCAAAGCATCTATCCGCTTAACATCTCGATGCCAGGCTTCCTGCAATGGGAGCGTATGTGGCTCTATGCCCGCCCTATTCTGGTGGTGCTTGCCATATACATCGGTGCGGCCTTGATGGGCAGCCGTATCGTGTACATCTATTCGGCGAAGGAACTGGCTGGCAATATCTTGAGCAGCGACATCCTGATGCGCCTGTGTGCTTTGGGTCTGAGTATCTACTACATTGTGAACATCTTCCTGCTGCCCCATCGCATTGCCCGCCATGCCAATGTACCGCGCTATCTGATTGGCTATTGCATCGTGATGGGTCTGTCGGTTGTCTTTTATACTTACGTCGCCATCTTCTATGACCTAAGGCTACTGGCCATCTATATCTTACTCTTCACCATCCTGAACCTCTATCTCATGTTCCGCACGTTGGAAACGCTGGCCTTGCAGTTGCCGCGACCTGTCATCAGCGAAGTGAGCGAAGAGCAAGGGGAAAGGGCTAAGGAACACGACGAAGAGGACTTCAACGAAGCAAACCTCCATCGCTTCCAACGCATTAACTTCTGGATGCAGAACCATAAAGAGGAGTGGAAGGACAGCACCTTCGGCCGCGACCGCCTCTGTCAGGAAGTAGGCTTGAACCGTCATCTCGTCCTGCAAAGTGTACGCAGCCAAGGCTTCAACAATGTTCATGACTACATCGGCAGTTTCCGAGTGGCAGAACTGAAACGCATGATAGCCCGAGGCGAAGTAAAGACCTTGAACGACACTTTGGCTGCAGGCTTCGGAACGACACAGACCGTCCGCGCTTGCTTCCTAAAGGCTGAGGGCATCACCTTCGATGAATATCTGGCAAAAAATCCCTAGCATCATCAATATCCTATACCTCATGAGGCGAAAAGGTATGCCTATTGAAGCAAAAAGACAGTGCTCTTGAGATAGAAAGCACCAACACATAAAAAAGCCCCCTGCGGTGCACTTCCGCAGGGGGCTTTATCATATTACAGTCTTCCCTTCTCCGAAGAGAAGGGAAGAGGGGAAGAGTTTACTGACCTGCCATGATACCCAAGATGGTCTGTGCGTCAGCAAGATTAATAAATCCATCACGATTGACGTCAGCAGCTGGGTTTTCGGAAACATCTGCATCTCTTGCCATAAGACCCAGAATGGTCTGGTAGTCAGCAAGGTTAACCTCGGTATCGCCATTGGCATCACCCTTCGTTGTTGGAGGTTCGTTCGTGTACTCTCCGTTAACGAAGTAAACAGTCAAGCCTTTGAACAGATGAGGTGTTGCATCAGTACCAAGAGTCTGGAACCAAACCGGATCATCGCTCTGTTCGCCGTTGAGCTTGTAAGTAACCTCACCGCTTGCCAACTCCTCGACAGTAACCTGTTCTCCGTTTTCAGAACCAATGGGCTCTAGGAAGTAAACATTGGACACACTGCAATTGCCTTCATTACGGCTGATGGTGTTGCAACCATTTGTGTCAATGGTGCTGCCTTGAGAGATAATCAATGTATTCTTGACTGTCATCTTATTGGTTGCCCAACCGCAGACACCACCACAAGAGTTAGTGCTCTCACCAAATATCGGGCAGTTTACAAGACAGTTGTTCACAACAGTACCTTCTGATTCATTCACACCAATAAGTCCGCCGTGAGTACCATCCTGCGTACTACCATTGTCTGCATATGGCACTAAGGAGTTGATGGTAACTGCTACGTCACAGTTCTCGATAGTTGAATTGTAAGCATAGCCAGTAATACCACCGATGAACTTCTTGCTGCTATAGTACTCGCCGGTCAGCTTCAGGTTCTTGACGGTAGCTTTTTCAATCGTGTTGAACAGGCCTGTACGTTCCTCACCACGATCCGGGATAACGACATTGGTAAGAGCGTGACCTTGACCGTCGAACTCGCCACCGAATCTGTAGTCAGATGTATTGATAGGCAACCATCCGATACCTTCCATGTTAATGTCCTCAGTAACTTTAGCTTTCAGCGTGTTACTCATATTATTGGAAATTGCACGGAAAGCAGCGAGCTGTTTCGGATTAGAAATGAGATAGTAGCCTTCCTCATCTTTTGCAGGAACCAATGCCTTAATATCTTCAGCTTCCATCAAAGAAGGATTCAAGGCTTCTTCTGTACTATAAGAACCTTCAGCGTATGCCCCTTGCAAATCGTCATGAATACTCCAAATAACTTCCATATCATCTTCTGTGAAGAGTGTCTCCCCAGTCTCGTACCACTCAGAATCTTCCTCGCTATATTCAATCAATGGCAGATTACCCATATCGATGAACCCGAGACCTTCGTATGTATTGAAGAGACTTACGTAAGCCTGCTTGCCTTCATAGATACTTTCAAAGAGTTCAGAGAAGTCCTTGATGAGGTTCTCCTGGTCTTCCAGAGACTCGGGAACACTTACGAGATTTCCATCTTCATCAAGTTCTACCAGATTAGCTGCTTCATCAAGAGCTTCTCTCAGTTCTGAAGGATAGTTTGGAGCTGCAGGAGCATTTGTATCATCGAATACGTATGTAAGGAGGGTGTTAGCACGAGCCTTCATGTTCTTAAGCACAAGCTTCAGAGCATCCTCTACGTCACTACCTTCCTCACCACAATACTTCACTTTGAGAGCACCCCAACCGGTCCAGTCATTGCCGTACTTAGTGCCTGGGTTCTTAATGCCAATAGTCAGCTTACCGTCTTCGCCTACATAAGCGAGCGTGTAAACGGGATAACGACCTGCGTTAGCAGCAGCTGCCATACCGGTTTCACCATGAACAGCATAACCAAGAATGCCTTCTTCACCTTCTGTTGTTTCGAAGTCATCGTATATAGCAAGGTCATGAGCACCATTGCCATGCAGATTACAGTTCACCTGGTCGATGGTATCGTTCACCGCAATATAATCTTCGACTACAGTGGGGAAGTAGTTGAAGATACCGTTAGCATAGATGCCGGCTGCATAGTTGAGGCTGTAGCGGTTGTTGCTGGGACGGAAAGCGCCGTTGACGCCTACGAGGTAGTAACCGGGCTTCATATCCTCTACTGTCTGGAACATATCGCCTGTTACATTCCAAGCTTCTACGCCTACTACATCACGCTTGTTTTCGTCCTTAACCTGGCCGTAACCTGTGCACCATGCTTCTTCCCAGTTGTTGAGCTTGCCTTCTTCTGTACGCTTACTGAAGTCGCCATTAGGAATCAACCAGCTGATATCAGTACCGGCAACATAGTCCTCACCGATTGCATGCTTCAACCATTCTTCAACACGAGCGGTCTCTGCCTCAATTTCGTCAGCAGTAGCAGTATGCTGCTCTATGATATAGGCATAAGTGCCAAGCGTGTTATCTTCATTGGGATCGTCATTCTCTGTGAGGTAATACTCCAGAGCCGTACGAATATCGCCAGAGAAGCTGTGGTCACTTTCAAGAACGCCTTTCACCTCTTCGCACTTGGCAATGTAAGCCTGGTAGATAGCAGCATTGGCTTCGACTCCTTCCTTAGCCTCTTTCACTGCATCGAGAACATCAGCAAGACCAAGGATTGTGGATACTTCATCCAATTCATCAACCACAACCACATAATCATCAAGCACGCTCTGTGTAGCTATTATTTCGTCGAGCTTGTTCAACTCATAAGTACGAATTATGGTAGCCACATCAGGAACATCGTCATCATCTACAACAGAGAAGTATTGCTCTGCAGCATAGATAACAAAACCATGAGTGGGATAAGGATAAGGATATAAATCCTCACCGATGTTCTGATACCAGTAAGCTGTGCGGAACTGTTCGCCGTTAGCCTTCCAAGCAAGTGCACCGCTCTCGAAGTCTTCGTATTTAACGATGCCTACATGTTCCTGAGTTCCATAGAGAGCATAGCAGTTCTTGATGTTATCGTTGACGCGGCTGTTGCCATAGCGGGCGAAGTAACGGGCATCACTTTCAATACCATCCACTTTACCTACAGCGAAGCAGTTGGTTACCTCTGCCCAGTCGCCCAGCCAACCAGAGAATGAGCCATTCTCTTTCGGGCCATAAACATCGCCGACCATGCCGCAGTTATCAATGGTAACATGACAAGCAGAACCCATGACGCAACCGAATACACCGGCAGCATTGGGGCCTCCGTTAGCCGTCACATCACCGCACATCATGACGCCCTTGATGTTGACATGACCTGCCCAAGGAGCTGTCATACCAACCAGAGCAACATAGCCACGACCTAAAATAGAGCAGCTCTCGTCGAGCACTACATTCTTAATAAATACACCTTCTGCATTGCGTGCGGCGTCATCCCCAAGTCCGCCATAGCCTTTTTCGGGCAGGCTGTTCATTACAGAGATGAGACCGACACCATTGGCGTTAGGCATATCAATAACGAGGTTACTGATGGTATGGAACTGTCCGTCGAAGTTGCCGTAGAAGGGCTTACCTTCGGTGCCCACTTGTGCCCAGCGGTCGCTGTAATCGGTCATGTCAATATCGTTGGTCAACTTAGCATTGGCATCGAGATGCTTAGCTGCATAGTGACTCCACCAAAGGAGTTCTAATCCATTGCTAATCTCAAACCATCCATCCACTGGTGTAATGAAATCTTCCTGCAGTCCACCGCAGACGGTACACCATCCTTTGTCGTATTGGTGAGGAGGTAATTCACCACCAGAAGGACTGTTCGAATAAGTGACACCTGTGCCGATGGGCTGGCCATCGCAACGATAGTCTGACGCTACTGCATAGACAA
Organism: uncultured Prevotellaceae bacterium; assembly: GCA_900320565.1. Lineage (GTDB taxonomy): Bacteria > Bacteroidota > Bacteroidia > Bacteroidales > Bacteroidaceae > Physcousia. The sequence continues at coordinate 106 of ONSR01000046.1, read as the reverse complement.
GTGCTCCTTCCTTCTTGATAGGCATTGGGAAGAGGTCTTCGCCAATCTTTTGGTAGAAGCGATCCAAGCCACTTTGATTACTGTTCAATGCATAGGCTAAAGCACC
>ONSR01000034.1 GCA_900320565.1 uncultured Prevotellaceae bacterium | reverse complement strand
CGCGTCCCTGTTTTTTACTCGACACGTCGATGTTGTAAAATCCTCACGTGGATTTCCCAAAATCCTGCTGTGGATTTCATCAAATCCTGCTGTGGATTTTTCCAAATCCTCCAGTCAAGTTCCCAAACTTCTCTGCAGAAGTTGGCTAACTTGACTGGCGTCGAGCAAAAACTTCTCTAGACAAGTTTTTTAGCTTCCCAAAAGCTGTTGTTGATTAGAAAAGTGAGATTTCTCCCTCTTCTCTTGTGAGAAAGGGAGATTTTTCATAATTTTACACCCGAAAACTATAAAACAGGATAAATGGCAAACATACAGGAACGTGCTGAACTGCACAAAACGATATGGAAGATAGCGAACGACCTGCGTGGTAGTGTCGATGGCTGGGAGTTCAAGGCCTATGTGTTGGGCTCTATCTTCTACCGATTCATCTCGGAAAACATCTGCGACTACATCCGTTCGCTCATGGCTGAAATAGGTCAGCCCGACTTCGACTATGCCGCTATGAGCGACAACGAGGCCGAGAACATACGCCGCAAGATGGTGGAGGAGAAGGGTTACTTCATCCTGCCCTCGCAACTCTTCCAGAACATCGTGAAGACGTGCGACCGCGATGAGAACCTGAACGAACACCTTTCCGGCATCTTCCGCAGCATCGAGGCTTCGGCCATAGGAACAGACTCGGAGGACGACCTGCGTGGACTCTTCTCGGACTTCTCGGTCGATGACACGAAACTGGGTTCGACCGTCATCAAGCGCAACCAATTACTGGCAAAAGTCTTGAAAACGGTCAGCACGATGGACCTCGGTTCGCGCTACGACGACACCCAGAACGACACCTTCGGCGACACCTACGAGTTCCTGATGCAGATGTACGCCAGCGAGGCAGGCAAGAGTGGCGGCGAGTTCTTCACGCCCCAGCAAGTGTCGGAACTCTTGGCCAGACTGGCTTCGTGGCACAACCCCGACATCCAGAAGGTTTACGACCCAGCCTGCGGTTCGGGTTCGCTCCTGCTGAAGTTCGCCAAAACGATAGGAAAGGAGAACGAGCACCTGAAGTACTAAGGACAAGAGGTGAACCCGACGACCTACAACCTCTGTCGCATCAACATGTTCCTGCACAATGTGAACTTCGACAACTTCGACATCCGCTTGGAAGACACTCTGCTCAGGCCCCAGCACATGCAGGATGCACCCTTCGACGCCATCGTCTCCAATCCGCCATATTCGCTGAAATGGGACGGAAAGGAGAATCCCATCCTGATGAACGACCCGCGCTATGCTCCAGCAGGCGTGCTTGCGCCCAAGAGCGCAGCCGACCTGGCCTTCACCATGCACATGCTCTGGCACTTGAGCGAGAGGGGCACAGCAGCCATCGTAGAGTTCCCGGGCGTGCTCTACAGGGGTGGCGACGAGAAGAAGATTCGTCAGTACCTCATCAAGAACAACTATGTCGATACCGTCATTCAGTTGCCAGCCAACCTCTTCTTTGGCGTAGGCATAGCCACCTGCATCATCGTGCTGAAGAAGAGCGCCAAGACGGACTCGAAAGTGCTCTTCATCGACGCCAGCAAACTGTTCACCAAGAACGGCAACAAGAACCTGCTTCTGCCCGAGCATCAGGACAAAATCATGCAACTCTTCCAGGCTCGCAAAGACGAGCAATACTTGGCCAAACTTGTCTCGAACGACGACATCCTGGAGAACGAAAGCAACCTCAGCGTTTCGGCTTATGTGGAGCAAGAGGACACTCGCGAAGTCATCAACATAGAGGAAGTAAACGCCAGCCTCGAAAGCCTGATAAAAGAAGGCAATGAACTGAACGAAAAGATAGAAGCCATCATTAAAGAGTTAGAAAAGTAAATGAGTGAATTCTTTGCATCCATAAAAGCGTTTATAGAAAAAGGGAATATCATTTTATTCCTTTTAGCACTTGCTGCGGCTATTTTTAGCTATCAAAAAATAAACCAAGATGTCCTTTGGAGTGTCTTTGTTTTCTGCATATCATATCCATTATTTTATTTTTGTTATTTCCTCTATGAAAACTACAAAGCGAGTGAAAGGGAAAGAGTGGAAAACGAGATAAAACAAGAGAATGAGAAAAGACAAAGAAAGATAGAAGCCGAAAATCAAAAGCAAAGGCAGAAAGAAACGGAAGCAAGATTAAAAACTATTTATGCTTCTTTAGAACCTGAGGTACAAGAGAATTTGATTAAGTTGTATAATCTACCTCAAATAGAAGGAGGTTATAGTAATGCACGATTAATTAGTTTTGAAGATTATAATTCTTATCAAAATGTATTTATGACCTGTGGTTCAATGATGTATTCTTTTGGAATGGATTCGCTAGTAAGTGTTCAACACAGTTCAAGATCATTCATTGTAACCATTAATTGGGATTTCTATAAGATTATAGGAGAGAAAGCAAAACAAAAGAAAAAGCAAAAGAATGGTTGAAAGGAAACCCCTATATTCAATTGTCAGGTCCATTTCTACAGGACTTAATCCAAGACAAAACTTTGTTCTTAACGAGGACAAAGCAAACTATTATTATGTTACTGTTAAAGAGATTACGACTAATAAAGTTATTTTCTCGGATAGCACAGATAAGATTACGGAAGCAGCCAAAAGGATAATCAACAATCGTTCAAAATTAGCTATAGGAGATATTCTATTTTCAGGAATTGGAACTATTGGAAAAGTTGCTTATGTGGATATCCCAACTAACAATTGGGATTGTAGTGAAAGTGTATTTTTAATTAAACCAAACGAAACCGTAAAAGGGAAATATCTTTCATATATATTATCTTCAGATGTTGCAAAACAGCAATATGAAAAAGGCTCGGCTGGAGCCATTATGAAAGGTGTTAGGAAATCAACATTAGAGAATCTTCTCATTCCCCTTCCTTCTCTTTCTGAGCAGGAGCGTATAGTTGGGATATTAGATACTTTTACTTCTTCGATAGAGAACCTGAAGGCTCAAATTTCCCTTCGCCGCAAACAATACGAACACTATCGCGACAAACTCCTCGACCTCGAAGGAAAACCAGGAGTCGAAATGAAAACACTTGGAGAGATAATGCAGATTGTGCGAGGAGCTTCCCCACGTCCAATTCAGAAGTTCCTTACTGAAAAAGACGGAGTAAATTGGATAAAAATTGGCGATGTTTCACCAAACGATAAGTATATAACCAAGACAAAAGAAAAGATAACCCAAGAAGGAGCAAATAAATCACGACATTTGAAGCCTGATGATTTTATCCTATCAAACTCAATGAGCTTCGGACGGCCATATATACTTAAAATAGACGGTTGCATTCATGATGGATGGATTGCCATGAGTGATTATGAAGATTATGTTACTTCTGGTTATTTGTATGTAGTTCTTAATACTGATGCGACACAAAGATACTGGAAGAAGAAAGCAAATAATGGTGGAGCAATGTCTAATCTCAATTCAGATATTGTAAGGGACACTCCTATTCCTCTCCCTTCTTTACAGGAGCAATCCCGCATAGTCTCTATCTTGGATGAGTTCGAGGCGAGCATCAAGAACCTGGAGGCCCAGCTCGAAGCACGCGAAAAGCAATACGAATACTATCGGGAGAAACTGCTGACGTTTGAGAGAGAATAGCAATAGAGTGAAAAATAGTAGAAAATAGTGGAAACTAGTTGAAACTAGTAGACTAGTGAGACTAGTTAAAACTAGTGATAAATAAAAAAACAAAAAACATGCCAGAACAAAACAATAACGCTACGGGTGCCAGGCCACTCCCCAAGGTGCTGCTCAACGAGGTGCAGTACGAGGACCTCTTCTTCTACCAGAAGAGTGAGGTGCTGTACGCCTTGACCTTTCACTTCTGCAAGCGCTTCCTTCCCAGCAAAGGCGACCGAACTGTGGACCAGATGGTGCAGGCTGCCCGCTCTGGCAAGCAGAACATCATCGAGGGGCTTGCCGACGGCATGACCTCCACAGAGATGCAGTTGAAATTGCTGAACGTGGCCCGCTCGTCGCTGAAAGAACTCAGAGCCGACTACGAGGACTACCTCTCCACCCGTCACCTTGTCGTCTGGGATGCCTCACACCCCCGCTACGACACGATGCTACGCTTCTGCCGCAAGCACAACAAGACGAGCGACTACGAGCCTTACTTCGTCCGCTGGAACGACGAGGAACTGTGTAATGTGGCCCTCACGCTCCTCCACATCACAGACAAGATGATGAAGACCTACCTGAGCGGACTGGACCAGCAGTTCGTCACACAAGGAGGCATCAAGGAGCGCATGTACGCAGCAAGGACGGGCTACAGAAAAGGCCAGGACGAAGAACTGCAGCGCCTGAGAGAAGAGAACAAATGCCTCCGCCAGCAAGCCGACATTCTGGAGCAGAAGATAGAAGCACTGGAAAGGGAAAAACACCACCTGGAAGTGGAGCTGGCAAAAGCAAGGGGGAGATATTAACTAGAGAGAGGGAGACTAGTTTTGACTAGTTCTAACTAGTTTTGACTAGTTCTAACTAGAAACAACCAGAAAAATTTCTTTTTATGGACGACTACAAGATTATAGTGGAAGAGCAGCACCAGACCGTAATGGCGCATTACGAGGTGCAGGAACGGCCTGCTGAAGGCTATCAGAGCGAGGCACAGCTGGAGACGGCCCTCATCAACCAGCTGATGGCGCAGGGCTATGTCTATCACGTCATCCACAACGAAGAAGGTCTGCTCCGTAACCTTCGCGAACAGCTGGAAGCCCTGAACGGCATCAAGCTGAGCGACAGCGAGTGGGCCAGGTTGCTTCCCATGATTTCGAACGAGCAGATGACCATTCAGGACAAGACCGAGATGCTGCAAGGCAAAGGCTACATCCTGGCCCTCACGCTCGACAGCGGAGAAACGAAGAACATCCGACTCATCGACAAGCAGAACATCCACAACAACCGTCTGCAAGTCACCAACCAATATGTGGAGGAGGGTGGCGCATTCAAGAACCGCTATGATGTCACCATTCTGGTGAACGGCTTGCCCTTGGTCCACATCGAACTGAAGAAGCGAGGCGTCCCCATCAAGGAAGCCTTCAACCAAATCAACCGCTATCTGCGCGACTCGTTCTGGGCAGGAAGAGGAATGTTCGACTTCGTCCAGGTCTTCGTCATCTCGAACGGCACAGAAACGAAGTACTACTCCAATACCACTCGCTACGCCAAAGAGAGAGAAGGGAGCAAGGGGCAAGGAGCAAGGGGCAAGACCGACGGCAACACCTTCGAGTTCACCAGTTATTGGACAGACCAGGAGAATCACAGGCTGACAGACCTCAGGGACTTCACCACCTCGTTCTTTGCCAAGCATACCATCCTGAACATCCTTACCAGATATTGCGTCTTCAACGTCGATAAGCAACTGCTCGTGATGCGTCCCTATCAGATAGCCGCCACGGAGAAGATACTGCTGCGCATCCAAACCGCCATCAACAACCGTTGGCAAGGAACAACAAAGGCAGGAGGCTACATCTGGCACACAACAGGCTCGGGCAAAACGCTCACCTCGTTCAAGACGGCACAACTGGCCTCGCAAATGCCAGAAGTCAGGAAAGTGCTCTTCGTGGTCGATAGGAAAGACCTGGACTACCAGACGATGAAGGAGTACAACAACTTCGAACCCGACTGCGCCAACTCGAACACATCGGCCCGCGTGCTGCAAAGGCAGATGAAGGACGACAATTGCCACATCATCATCACGACGATTCAGAAACTGTCGAACCTGATGAAGCCCAGCATCTACGATGGTGACGAGCAACTTCGCGAAATCCTGCAGAAGCAGAACATCGTGCTCATCTTCGACGAATGCCACAGAAGCCAGTTCGGCGAGATGCACCAACTCATCACGCGCAGGATGAAGCGCTACATGATGTTCGGCTTCACAGGTACGCCCATCTTTGCCATAAACGCCAATAAGGGCAGTAAGTACTCCACCACAGCACAATTGTTCGGAGGCGAACCAGACCAGGACGGACAGCCCACGAAAGCCCTGCACACCTATACCATCATTAACGCCATAGGCGACAACAATGTGCTCCGCTTCCATGTTGATTACGACTCGACCATGAAGATGAAGAGCGACGTGGAGCGCAAGCAGGTGTGGGGCATCGATACGGAAGAAGCCCTGCACGACCCTCGCAGAATCTCTATCGTCACACGCTACATCATAGAATCCTTTGCCACCAAGACCAAGCAGGACAAAGACATCTACACGATGAACCGTCTGCTGAATGTTCAGGATGTGGTCAAGAAAGGCAAACACGTAAAAGAGAAGAAGCAGACCTACAAGACACAGGGCTTCAACAGCATTTTTGCCGTGGATAGCGTGAAGGCAGCCATCATGTACTACAACGAGTTCAAGAAGCAACTCGCAGCAGAAGGCGCTCCAAACCTGAAAGTAGCCACCATCTTCACCTATTCAGCCAACGAAGAAGAACAGGACGAATGGGGCTTTGAGGACGAGAACCCAGAAGGAACAGACGGACTGGACCTGCAAAGCAGAACTGCTCTGGAAGCAGCCATCAAGGACTACAACCAGATGTTCGGCTGCAACTACTCGACAGACGGCGACAACTTCCAATCGTATTATAAAGATGTGTCGCTCAGGATGAAGAACAAGGACATAGACATCCTCATCGTGGTGGGTATGTTCCTGACGGGCTTTGACGCCAAGACACTCAACACGCTCTGGGTCGATAAGAACCTGAAACTGCACGGCTTGCTGCAAGCCTACAGCCGTACGAATCGCATCCTGAACTCTGTAAAGGATTGTGGCAATATCGTCTGCTTCCGCAACCTGAAGGATGCTACGGACAAGGCACTCTCCGTCTTTGGCGACCCCAATGCGAAGGGACTCGTCTTCATGAAGACCTACGAGGAATACTATCGCACGGGCTATCAGGATGTGAAAGGTCGCGACCACTTGCCCTATGTGGAACTGATAACACAGTTGCTTAGCATGTTCCCATTAGACGAAATGAACGACATGCTCGACGAGGAAGGACAGAAAGCCTTTGTCCGACTGATGAGCGAAATCCTCAGGCTGAGGAATGTGCTGAGCGTGTTCGATGCCTTCGACGAACAGGCAAAAATCATCCCAGAGATGGACTATCAGGACTACAAGGGATGGTATTTGACCTACTACACGAAACTTCGTGAAGAGAAGGAAGAGAAAGACCGTGAAAGCATCAACGACGACCTCATCTTCGAGATAGAACTGGTCCGTCACGACCAGATAAACATCCACTACATCCTGGCCCTCGTCCAGAAATATCACGACTCGAACTGCTCAGATAAAGAGATTATCGTGCAGATTCGCAAACAGATGGATGCGAGCCCAGACATGCGCGACAAACGCGAACTGATAGAGCACTTCATCGAAATGATGACGCCAGAAAAGGGTGGAGATGTGGGCAATCAATGGGAAGACTACATCGAACAGGAGAAGAAGAAAGAACTGGCGGCCATCATAGAGGAAGAAAACCTGAAGCCCAAAGAAACGGCAGCCTTCGTGGAACGTGCTTTCAGGGACGGTTATGTCACAGAAACAGGTACAGGAATCGCCAAGATTCTGCCACCTTCGAACCCCTTCCTGCCAGAGAGTGGAGAGAAGAAGCAAACCGTCATAGAGAAACTGAAAGCCTTCCTCAGCAAGTTCCTCAACACATCAGAACGAGACGAAATAGTTTTCTACAACACCTCAGAGCCAGAAGGAACCTACCTCCAAGCCGCAGAGATATAGCAAAATGAACTGCAAAATCCTTCCTCTAGTTTGTCTTCTAATCTTGCTTGTAGGATGCGAGAAGCAAAAATATGAAGATTTTGTTGAGCCTGAGCCAGACCCAATAAACATCATTCCGTATCCTGATGAAGACGATAATATAGACGAAGGACTTGTTCCAGTTACACCAAACAGGACAAAGACAATCTTGTCCCTATAATTAGTGTGTCACTACATGTGGTTTCTGCCACATTATTACACTTTTTCTCCTTTTGCGTCAAGCTGGCACACACTTTTTTTGCTTTTGTCTGCACTTCTTCGTATCTTTGCAGTCGGATGCTTTTGTCTGCACTTCTTCGTATCTTTGCAGTCGGAATCATACATTATTATATATGAAGAGATGCTACCTTTTGCTGGCAGCGCTGGCACTTTGCCTTGCTAGCCGAGCCGAGTTTGTTTTTCAGGAAGGACTCATTGCAGACATCACACCGAAGGGTTGGCTCCTGGAGTTCCTGCAGCGACAGAAGACAGGACTGACAGGACATCCTGCGCAATGGCGACTATGGACAGGACTGGTGGCGATACGAGCAGACCGCCTACTATACCGACGGCTTGCTACGACTGGGCTACCTGCTCGACGATGAAGAGCTCATCACGAAGGGCGAGGCAGGCATCAAATACACTCTCGCGCATCCACAATCCAACGGCAGGCTGGGCTCCTCTGTCATCAGCAGTCTCTGGCCGCAAGCCGTCTTCTGGAGAGCCATAAAAGCCTATGCCGATACACGCGGAATAACGGCAACGTTCAAGAACCAGATGCGCAGGAACTACAACTCGATGACCAACGACGACCTCACTAAAGGCCGTCGCCACATCCTCAACCTCGAAGGCTTGCTCTGGCTTTATGGCGAGACTGGTACAAAAGCTCTGCTTACCAAAGCCGAGACAGCTTACAACACAGGCGGCTTCGAGTTCGACAAGACCGATGCCGGCAGCGATGAGTTCATCCATCTGCATGGCGTCACCTATTGCGAGATGCTCAAGATCCCCCTCCTGCTCTACGCTTACACGGGCAAGCAAGCGTATCTCGACATCGCGATGAATGCAGAAAGGAAGTTGGAACGCGACCATCTCCTGCCCGACGGTGTGCCCACCAGTGCAGAGTACACGCAAGGGAACAACATCGAAGTGGCTCACGAGACTTGCGACATCACCGACTACACCTGGTCGCTCGGCTATTTCCTCGCCGCAACAGGTCAGGCTGAATGGGCCGACCGCATAGAGCGCGCCATCTTCAACGCCGCCCCGGGTGCCGTCACCTCGAACTTCGATGCAGTACAGTACTTCTCGTCCGTCAACCAAGTCATCTGCACAGGCAACTCCGACAACAACAAGTTCAAGCGCGGCTCGACATGGATGGCCTACCGACCCACCCACGAGACCGAGTGCTGTGCCGGTAACATGCATCGCATGATGCCCAACTTCGCCTCCCGACTCTGGATGCGAGGCCAGAACGAAGCCATCGTCGCAGCAATGTACGCTCCCAGCGAGATAGACTTCAAGGTAGGCGAGACTCAATGTCACATTGCAGAAGAGACGTATTATCCCTTCAGCGGCGACATCACCTTCCGCTTCTCCCTGCCAGAGCAGACGCACTTCCCCTTCGTCTTCCGCATACCAGGATGGTGCAAACAATATGAGGTCAACGTAAATGGAAGCCCCGTCGATGGAGGATTCAGGGCTGGGACGTTCGCGACTTTGGAACGCGACTGGCAGAATGGCGACGTAGTGACGCTCTCCTTCACCTTGACCCCAACCGTCGTAGAGGCTGCAGGTGGACAAGGCAAATATGTGGAGTGCGGGCCGCTTCTCATGGCTTATCCCGTCCCTGCAACTGTCACCGAAGACACGAACACCTACAGCAACATGAACGGCAAGGTGCCTGGCGACGGCTTCAAGTGCTGGAGCATGAAGCCAAACGGCTCCTTCAACTATGCCCTCAACACCGATGCCGAAACGCTCACCCTCAACGTCAATCAAGAGAAGCTGCAGAATGCTTATCCCTTCGACCTCGACGGCACACCGCTTTCAGTCAGCCTGCCCGTCCGCCCCATCACTTGGTCTGTGGAGAGCAACCGCTACAATCCCTTCCAGCCTGCATCCGAATACATCGTGCTGACTGGCAATCAGCGCAACATCGACCTCGTTCCCTATGGCGCAGCAAAGCTTCGTGTCACCGTCTTCCCTGATGCTCTTCGCAAACAGAAGAAGACTCTGACGGACTCCCTGCTTGTCAATCCTGACTTCGAGCTGACTGATGCTACTCATGTCAACCACGGAGGTATCGAGAAGAAGACATATCTGCCGTACGGATGGAGCGTGCGTGGCACACTCAACGGCAACAGCTACGGCATCAACCACGATGCTGCCAATCATTATGGCGAAAATGTCCTTTGGTTTAACACAAGGCCTTTCCCGCTCGACTTCCAACTCTATCAGACCATTCCCGCCTCGAAGCTCACGCCAGGCAACTATCGTGTCCGCTGCCTGCTTTGGTGCCAGACAGGAGCATTCGGAACTTGCCGGCTCTTCGCCAATAACAATGTCCAATACTTTGGCAAAGAGAGCGACTACAATCTGAACCTGACAGAAGGCGAGAATGCCACCTTCGCAGGACACAGAGGAACATCCGGCGCAACATTCATCCTGCAGGAAATGGAAGTGACGGTCAGCATAGAGGAAGGTGAGAGCCTCAGCCTCGGCATCCGAACAAGCTGTCTGAAACCCGACGGCACACAAGCCTCGAGCAGCGAATCGACTGGCTGGTTCAAGGCAGATCACTTCCGAATCGAGCGCGTCACAGACGACGAAACATCTGTCCGGACAATAGACAACAGACTGAAGACAACAGATAATAAGTTCTACAACCTGCTTGGCCAGCAAATAAGCAACGTCCCAAACGGGCTATACATCCAGAACGGCAAGATAATCCTTAACCCCTAAGAATAGGGAAAAGACTTCATATGAAACACATTCAGTATCATACACAAGGCACTTGTTCACAACTCATAGATGTGACTGTAGATGACAATGATGTCATCCAGCAAGTTTATTTCGTCGGTGGCTGCAACGGCAACCTGCAAGGCATCTGCCGGCTGGTAACAGGTCAGAAGGTTGACGACGTCATCAATCGCCTCGACGGGATTCGTTGCGGCACTAAGAGGACTTCGTGCCCCGACCAATTGTGCAGGGCATTGGAAGAACTAAAGAGCAAAGGCTAACGCTTCAAGACTTTTGTCCCCTTTTGGACATATACACCAGGCTGACTGGTATTGCTTACGCGCTGACCTGAGAGATTAAACCAAACCCCATGCTCGCTCTCGTCTTGAGGAAGAGCATCTATGCCTGTCGGGTCTTCACCTTTAAGGTAACCATAGACGGCAAACTCGTAGATACGAGTGGTGTATTCATTCTGTTCGCCCTGAATTATCTGCAAGCGAACACGTGACGTGGTGATAGGTTGCGAAAGGGTGCGCACTACTTTGTTCATCTGATTACCCTCTACCACATCAGCATCAACCCACGTCCCGTCCTCTGCCTGATATTGCAGCTTGAAGGACTTGGCGACATAGCCCCCACTCTCACGGGCTGCGCCAAGCACCATCCATCGATTCACGACTGCAGTATCCTTCAGTATGTATTGCAGCCAGGGAGTCTGACTCTGAGAGCCTCCAACGCACCACTTGGTAGTGGGGTCCTGGTCGTTGGCATAGCGAGCAGCTTCGTTGGTATTGATCTGATGCGAAGCACTGACAGAACTCGGCACAAGGCGATCGTCTGTATATTGAGCATCAGACATCGAAGACTCTATCTCGGTGGTGAGGGGAGTAAAGGCTACTACGTCGTCGGCCTGATTAGCAGCAGTAGTTGCAGCAAAGAGGAAGGTCTTGTGGTCGGAAGAACTGATTGTGACCTCGTTGATATCATCGGGAAGTGCTATACCATATTTATATATATATAACATTTGCATCGTCTGGTTGGTCTTATCCGACACCTTATGGGCATGCGATGATGCAAAGACGATGTTCTGCTTGCGGTAGTTCTCTGTAATGGTGGTGCAGGAAGGCGGCTCTGCAGCTCGACCCGTGAAGTATGGAACATCGAGCACAGTCTCTTCTTCGCCTGCCGTGATTGTCACTTTGGAGCCAGCTTCCGTAGGGCTGGCAAGGAGCAGGTAGAGTTTATTTTCGCCAGACTTCCTGTTTAGAGCTATCGTTTGAGTTGAGCTTAGGCGCACCGCATTCCTGGCTGAGCCATCGCGAGGTCCCATCAAGAAGTCAACGCCATCGCATGTAAGTGTGTCGGGTATGAGTTCTGCAGGATAAGCATAGGTGTATGTTGAAGCGGCACTGCCTCTGGCATTGTCGTAACTCATCATATCGATATTATATGTGAGTGCGATGGATGAACCAGCATCGCCTGCCTCTTCGCCTGGCAGAGAAGAATTGGTTTGCAAACGGACTGCAAAGGTCTTGGGCCCGTAGTGTCCGATGTTAAACAGGATATCATTCCCATCAGTTGTTGCCGGGCCTATCTCTTCCTCTATACCATTGACCTCACGGGCCGACACGATGGGAACGGGGAAAGAGAGTCGCACATTCTGCTGGTCTTCGCCTACCCATTCATAGACACGGACAATGAGTTCGTCTGTATCTTCGGCCTTCTTCAGGACTTTGATGGCAACCTTGTCCGTGCTGAGCGAAGCAAAGGCAACACGACGGCCAAGGGCTCCTGCATGTTTGGGAGCAACAAAAGCGATGAGCGGCTGATTAAGTTGTCCTGCCTGCATCTGGGTCTGCTCGCTCCATCCTCCTTCGTGAGGGAGCAAAGCATAGGTAAACTTGTTGGGGCCAAGGTCCATGTTTGCCTGATGGTCATAGTTCTTGCAGGAAGGCGTACGCAGCAGGGTGAGTCGCAGCGATGTGTCGTTAGGCTTATCCCATCCATACTTACAGTCAGAGAGGATAGATACGCCATAGCTGTTGGACGTGTTACTTTGGTCGGCCCATTGATTGCCACACACCTCGTACTCATCGCTTGTACGGATGCCGCGACTAATGGTACCAAGAGAGATGTCGTAGGTGGTACGGGCATTCTTGAGAGTAGAAGCATAGAAGGGGAAGTTGACCTTCAGCATGCGCTCGTATGTTTGCCAGTCCACCTCGTTAACACACTCTATGCGGTCGTTGACGGCATTCATGCGGATGTACTGAATGAAGGTAGAGCCTTCCTGTTGACGCTTAACCTTCAACGATTTGCGCAACGGGCCATCCTCTACGAGTTCTATCTCGACGTTCTTCGATACATACGACGAAGGCGTACGACACACGTCAGTATAGCTTACCTCCCATGCTGGCCAGGTATCCTCGTGGTCATAGATGAGCTGCTGCCGAATAGCTGAATTGATTAAGGTTCGACGGTTCTGCAAGTCATAAAGATTTGAGATGTCTCCGTTGCTGTTCACGGAAATACGATACTTGCCATTTGCCATCCGCTTCTGGCTGTTGCCTATCTCTACGGAGAGGTCGGAGGTTAGAGACGACTCCTCTCCTATCCTTGCCTCATAGACTGCATAGCCAAGCGAGGGGACAGTGGCAGCAAAGATGAAGTGCAGACTGTGTGTCGCGAAGTCGTAGCCTGTAACTTGCGAGAGCACCTCGTTGCCTTCGGGGTCGAGGACACGAACCTTCGTCTGCATACGGCCTGTATAGACAGACCCCTCGACAATGTCTGTCCGTTCGTGCGAAAGCGGGTTATAGACCACGATTGGAGTGCCTTCCGTCTGGGTATCCATCAATTGGATGGCAGCTCCTGCACTCGTGGAGAGTTCCTGAGCAAAACTGCGATTGGCAAGGTAGTACTCGTTGTAGGAATATTCATTGGCCGAGAGGATGCTTGTGCCAGTGATGCCATCGTGATGCTGCTGCCAGAGAGTACGAATCCAGGCATCTTGGAGTTGCTGAGAGGGATATTTCCTGACGCCAAGCCACATGGCAACCGAGGAGGCTTTCTCGGCAGCATCGGCAAGTAGCTCGTTCTTCCTGTTCCAAAGCTTCAAGGCGCCCCAACTGGTATAGGAGCCTACGCCATGAGTCTTCATAGGCAGTTCGCTGTTCCACACCTTATATTGTCCGTTGTCATGGTCTGCCATATATTGGAAGAAATCGTCGGGCGAAGCGAGACGCACCTTAACGGCTCCGTCCTGCTTCTGCACGTTGTAGGAGAGCCAATAGGGGGTGTTCTCGCCTTCCTTCTCGGGGTTGTCCTGAAGGGCACCGCCTCTGTCGCCACGCGGACCGACATATTTCACGGCGACAGGCACACCGCTTTCGCTGATGTTGGTGTTTATCTTGCTGAGGATATCTGCATCGTTCGTCAGATCTTTGTTCCAATCCTCGTGAACGTCGTAAGCTCCTGGCTTATAGATGGCATAGACCTTGCTGCCGTCCACACCTTGCCAGACTCCGAAATGCGGCAGGGAGTTGTAAGCCGCAGAGCCCCATCCGAGCTTGGCAGTATGGAAGCCACGCTGGCCTGCGTGACGCATGAGTGAGGGCAGGGCGTAGGAAAAGCCGAAGCAGTCCGGCAGCATGACGTCGTAGCCGCCTCGCACTCCGAACTCCTTCTCATAGAAACGGTTGGCATAGAGCATGCTGTGGAGGATGCTTTCGGCCGACGACATCATGACGTCGCTGGCATCGACGGACATGCCGCTCACGTGCCACTGCCCGCTTTGGACATACTGCTTGAGCCGCTCGAACTCCTGGGGATAGTATTCCTTCATCCACATGTACTTGATGGCCCCCTCGTAATTGAGTCGGAAGCTTGGGTACTTGGCCATGAGCGCCATATTATCCACCAAAGTGTTCTTGACATACTGGGAGATTGTAGTCTTGACGTCCCAGTTCCACTGTGTGTCGAGATGGGTGTCGGAGATGAGAAAGAAAGTCTTTTCGTCTTGTGCGTGGCACAGGCATGCGCTGCTGATGAGCAGAGCGGAAGCGGCTAAATTGCGGATTTTCATAACGGTTTATTTATCTAATGTTTTGCGGATGAGTTCGATGGTCTTGTCTGTGGGGAAGAAATTCCAATAGTTATTGGCGCGATAGGTATCTACGGCGAGGCGGCCCAGCAGTTCAGGCTTGTTGCAGAACGTCTCGAGCCAGGAGCGCGACACCTGGAAGTGGGGATAGGCATAGAGGCGCACATCGTCGCTGCTGACACCCGGTATGCGGTCGGTCCCCGTATATGACTGTGCC
The DNA here is from genome assembly GCA_900320565.1 of uncultured Prevotellaceae bacterium. Lineage (GTDB taxonomy): Bacteria > Bacteroidota > Bacteroidia > Bacteroidales > Bacteroidaceae > Physcousia. The sequence goes on along the minus strand of ONSR01000034.1, from coordinate 15,641 downwards.
AGACAGGTCTGGCTGACGTCGTCGGGGTCACCTATGATGGGATAGACGTCCACCACATTCTCGAGCTGTACGACCTGACGGCCCAGCTCGTCCAACACGATGAGCTGGCGGCCGGCCGGGTATTCATCGACTGGCCGCTCCATTTCGACGGGCACGATGATGGCATAGAGCGTGTCGCACATCCTCTCAATCCACGCCTGCCGCCGCACAACCTCGCCCATATAGTGGCCACAGAAGAGGTGTTCGCTCTTGAGGATGACTTTGGCTGTCGAGACATAAGGCGAAGTGCGACGCTTTTCCATCGTCACCTTGAACGACTTGGCGCCCAGCATCTTGTGCGTGAACGTGCGATAGCCGGGTGCATAGAACTGCAGGGAGTGCTGCAGGTCGCGAACGCGGAACGAGAAGAGGCCGTTGCCGTCGGCTCTTGTATGGCTGAAGATACGGTGCTCCGAATCTATTTCGCGCACGGAAACCTTGGCGACAGCTCCGTCGGGACCAGTCACCACACCACTGACATTGACATTCGTCGGACTTTGCTGCTGGTGCTGTGCCCATACAGGTGCCAGGCAGAAAAGTGCTGCGATAAAAAGGAAATGCCTCATAGTTCTACATTGTTTTTGAGGGACATCAGTCATCCCCCATAGGGGAGTGATTAACGCCCTATAGGGGAATGATAAACGCCCTATAGGGGAGTTGCGATTCCTCTATAGGGCGTTAGCCAATCCCCTATTTAAAGATTATCTTCTTGCCGTTTACGATGTTGATGCCACGCTGCATCTTCTGCATTCGCTGGCCGGAGAGATTGTAGATATAAGCCTCCTCCCCGCTTCCCCTTTGGGGGAGTGCCATGATGCCCGTCGGGTCGTCGTCGGGGTCGAAACCGCAGATTTGGCGATAGTCGCCGCGCTCGTACTGCCACTGCAGGATGGGATAGCCGTTGCCAGCCACTGGGTTCTGATGCCAAGGACTGCCCCATCTCTGTGCTATACCGCAAAGTTCCATGTGGCTCTTGCCTTCCTCGACAGGCTCGCCATTCAGCAACATGTCGGCAAATATATAGGTTCCCGTAAGCACGTCAAGGTTAATAATGGTAGTGCCGAAGGGAAGTGCCGTTTTGCCATCCACTGTAGGATTCCATGCAATGACATTCGTATAGGTGCTGGCAGGAGTGGAGGAATTCTGGCCGCCTGCCACTATGCCGCCTGCAACGGTCGAATTGACGGGAGCTGCCGCATAGCAGTTCTCCATCGTCAGGTTCGTACGTACTCTGCCCACCAAGCCTCCGGAGTAGTTGGCACTCGTGCCGTCGCCGGTAACACTTGCTGCACTGTAGCAGTTGCGTATGAAGACAGGAGAGTTGCCCAAAGTGCCGCCGATAGCTCCGACATAGCCTTTGCTCGTCACACTTCCTGTCATATAGCAGTTCTCGATAATCACAGGAAGCATATTCCCCTCTGCATCCTTGAAGGTGCTGTGACCTAAGGTGCCGCCAATGATAGCAGCGCCCGATGCGGTGCCGGTGCCCTCAACTTTCGCATCGACAAACCCCGTGTTGCGAATCTCGCCACAAAGTGTGCCAAAGAAACTGGGATAGTACTGCGTACCGTTTGGCGTAAGGTTGCGGATGATGTGACCCTGGCCATCGAAGTTAATTCTATAGCGGTAGCTATTGCTGCCAGAATTGAGCTGCTTCCAGTCATAGCCCTGCATATCCACATCGGCACCAAGCACGAAATAGACCATCTGATCCTGAATAAGGACATCGTGCATGTGGTCGAGCTGCTCAGGGCGAAGGATGACGTATGGATTATCCTGTGTGCCGTCGCCAGTCTGATAGGCATACATCATGTCTCTGCCTGCATTCTGCAGAACAGTGACAAGCGTCTTCACATCCCTGTCTTTGAGGTTGCCCTCGGCGAGGACTTGCTGACCCTCTGCCAAAGCATCTGCAGCCTCCTGAGTGCTGAAACCGCCAGCCTCGGCAATGGCAAGGTTCTCCTGTAAATCGCTGACAGCGACGGCAAGGGTTGCATAGACATCAATGCTGGTCTGTATGCTGTCCAGGGTTCGGCTAATCTTCTGGAGTTGAGTGTAGCGGGTGGCAACATCCTCAGTCCCTTCGGCCGTTTCCTTATAGAAAGCAATCGTGTTGTCGTAGCCAGCGTAGTATGGTGCGTCGCCATTCGCATACTCATTTGCCTTCGCATAGAGATTGTTCAAGACGGCAGCCAGCGTGGTCGGATCGGAATTCGCGCCCTTGCCACGATAGATGACTTTAATGTTGCCCACACCAAATCGCTCTGTGGAAGAGAGTGGCTGCTTGCTGCGCATGCCAATGGTCAGGCTTGCATTCGTGGTAAAGCCATACACCGTCTGGCTGTACTTATTGCTGTTGATGATGTTGTTTGATACGGTAGATGCAACGTTGGAAACGGTCGAACCATTGTCGGCAGGACAGAGAACCGGTGTAGCAACCTTCCCCACATAGTATTCGACGCTGTGTTCTGTGTCAAAGCCATTCAGTGTCATCTCGTAGAGACCATCGGAGACGTTTGCGGAGACGGTCTGTGAGATGTCAAACGTACCGCCCTTGACAATGCCGAGCGGCATGAAAGCCGTGCCGTTGCCGGATGTATAATTACAATCCTCACTTGCAACAACATTCCATCCTCTCCAGCCGCTCTTCATCAAATCGGCATTGGTGAACTTATAGGTTATATTGGCTCCGCTGCCGGTATAGAAGACGGGAGCATCCATTTCGCCACTGCTGGGATAGCCGTCATTGATGACGGGCCAGTCGCTTCTGTCCCATGTGATCTTATCCAAAAGCATAAGGCGGCCGTTAAAATTATTGTTGCGGTCGTAGCTGTGATAGAGGAGCCAGTCCTGTCCTTCGTCGTCGGTAATGATTTCACTGTTGTGGCCCGGACCTTTCCAGCGACCTTCGCTGCCTTCGTTGCCCTTGATGATGGTCGTGTAGTTATTGCTAACCATCTGTCCGCCCTGCTTGTTGACATATGGTCCCATGAGTTTCGTGGAGCGCCCTACTACGGTTCTATAGGAACTATTCTCACCTTCGCAGCATGAACCAACGCTGCAGAAGAGGTAGTAATACTTGCCGCGCTTGTAGATCATTGCGCCCTCGAAGGCACCGCCTGCCAGTTTCGTCACGCCAGCATGACGCTTCCAAGAGCCATTGGGCTGAGGGTTGTTGATGGGTGAAAAGTTCTTTATGGCAAGACCATCGTCGGTAAGTTCGGCGATGCAGATGTCGTTGAAGCTGCCCCAAACGATGTACTTCTTGTCGAACTCCTCGACATAACACGGGTCGATGCTGTTCTTGACACCTATCTCGGTACTGCGGAAGAGCTTTCCCCTGTCGGTGAACTTAGTGGGTGAATCGCCCACGGCAACGCCTATACCGGTTCGCGAGCCGTTGCCCCAAAGGGCACTGGCATAGTAGCAGATGTACTTGCCATCAACGTAATTGACGTCAGCAGCCCAGAGACTATAGTTGTCGCGGGTACCGTCGGTATGGATGCTGTCGTTCCACGTAGGTCGGGATATGACGCCTGACACGTTGGTCCATGTGACGAGGTCGGTGCTCTTCTTGCACTTGCAACCCGTTGCGTAGGCATAGAAAGTGCCGTCGGGTGCACGCTGCACTGTCGGATCGGGAAAGTCAGCACCGTAAACGGGGTTAGAATACTTCTTCTGTGCGTTAACCTGAAATGCCACAAAAGTAAGGAGAAATGCAGTAACGAATGTTTTCTTCTTCATACCTTTTTTATGCTAATATACATTATAATATACACTATTCTGCTTGCAAAGATAATAAATAATAATGATGTATGCGCATTTTGCCAGAGAAAAAGCACAATTATGATGCAAAAAGTTTTGTTCCTTCATAGTTTTTATGTAATTTTGCACGCAGAAAACTAAAGGAATGAAACTTATTCTGCTCACTTGCCCAGAGTTCTTCGTGGAGGAAGACAAGATTTTGACGACTCTCTTCGAAGAAGGCTTGGACATTCTTCACCTTCGTAAGCCCAACTCGGAACCTGTATTCTGCGAGCGTTTGCTGAGCCTCATGCCAGAGCAATACCGCAGTAAAATCGTCGTTCACGACCATTTCTATCTTCGCGACGAGTTCGGTCTGATGGGCATTCACCTTAGCAAACGACATCCGGAGGCTCCTGCGTCCTACAGAGGCCCCATCACCCGCACCTGCTACGACCTGGAGAGCGTCGTCGAGCAAAAGCCTACGTGCGAGTATGTCCTGCTCCGAAACATCTTCGACAGCATATCGGAAAACGAGAACAAGGCTTCCTTCACGACCGACGAACTGCACGCTGCAGCCCGAAGCGGCATCATAGACCGCAAGGTTATCGCCGAAGGAGGCGTCTGCCTCGACAACATCGAGCAGGTCAGAGAATGGGGATTCGGAGGCGTTGCCATCAGGGGCGACCTCTGGAACCGCTTCAATGTCCACTCCGGACAAGACTATAAGGAACTTATCGCACACTTCCGCCGGCTCAGGAAAGCCGTAGGATAACAACCGAAACCAAGTAAATTCTTATATATCAGACTATGGAAGGAACGAAGTCATTCAAGGTGTTCTCAGGCACCAAGTCACGTTATCTTGCAGAGAAGATATGCCAGCAACTGGGCTGCGAGCTGGGCAATCTCTCTATCACCCACTTCTCCGACGGCGAATTCGAAGTCTGCTTCGAGGAATCCATCCGCGGTGTCGATGTCTTTCTGGTGCAGAGCACATTCCCCAATGCCGACAATCTGATGGAACTGCTCCTGATGATTGATGCTGCGAAACGTGCCTCAGCACGCACCATCAACGCCGTTGTCCCCTACTTCGGCTGGGCGCGTCAGGACCGCAAGAGCAAGCCGCGCGTTAGCATTGCCGCAAAACTTGTGGCAGACATGCTGAGTGTGGCTGGCATCACACGTCTCATCACGATGGACCTCCATGCCGATCAGGAGCAAGGCTTCTTCAATGTGCCTGTCGATCACCTCTTCGCTTCCAGCGTCCTCATGCCATACATCCAGAGCCTCAATCTGGAGAACCTGGTCATCGCGACACCCGACGTGGGCGGCTCAAAGCGTGCAAGCACCTACAGCAAGTACCTGAACTGTCCCCTTGTCCTCTGCAACAAGACCCGCAAGAAAGCCAATGAAGTGGCCACGATGGACATCATCGGCGACGTCTTCGATGCCGACGTCATCCTCATCGACGATATGGTCGATACCGCAGGCACCATCACGAAGGCTGCCGACCTGATGAAGAAGAACGGAGCCCGCAGCGTGCGTGCCATCGCCAGTCACGGCATCATGAGCGGACCTGCCAACGAGCGCGTCGAAGCCTCTGCGATAGAAGAAATGGTCTTCACAGACAGCATCCCCTACGCTGGCGGGTGCAGCAAAGTGAAACAACTGTCAATCGCCCCGCTCCTGGCGCAGACGATTCAGTGCGTAGAGAATAACGAAAGCATCTCCAAGCAGTATCTCTGCTGATTTTTCCAGTCCGTTTTAAGTCAAGAATAACGCCGGACTCCAGTCCTCTTTATGTCACATTTATTGGAGGACTGCAGTCTGGCAAAAATCTCACTATGGGAGGACTCCAGTACCACCGTGGAGAAACTCCAGTACCACCACGGGGAAACTCCAGTTTCACCACGGTGGTACTGGAATCCCGACTGAGAGGCCTGAAAACCGAACTGCACAGAAAGACCACAACACGCATGAAGAAACTCCTCTTTCCCCTGCTGCTGTTCTCCTTGGCGACTGCCGTCAAGGGCCAGGATTCGCTGGTGTACAGCATCATAAAGGAAGCCATCCTGGAAGACAGCCTGGCCCGCGAGGAGATGCGCTTCAATCGTGACGGCATACTGATGCCTGTTCGAGGCCTCATCCAGACGTTCACCCATCGCGATTTCAACAACCTGCCCGGACCGTTTCGCGAGAGCGGCAGCGCCACTCGATGGGGCGACTACGGGCTGGCACTCTCGCCGCTCGCCGCAACATGGATAATGAAAGCCTGCGGCGTAAAGTCCCGAAGCACCACCCGACGCATGCTGACCTCCAACGCAATGGCTGTCGGACTGACGGTCGGAGTGACACAACTGCTGAAGAGCACCGTTTCTGAAACGCGTCCCGACGGAACAAGCACCAGCAGTTTCCCATCCATGCACGCCTCGCTCGCCTTCATGGGAGCAACAATTCTCAGTCGGGAATACGGCCACATCAGCCCCTGGATAACCATCGGAGGCTACACAGCCGCCACAGGAACGCAGATGCTTCGCATCGGACACAACGCCCACTGGATGAACGACATCGCAATGGGAGCAGGTATCGGCGTGGTCAGCACACATCTGGCCTACTTCCTGACAGACAGACTCATAGGCGACAAAGGCATCCGACGCATGCCCTTCAGCCCGTCCGAACTGGCTCAACTGCAAGCCTGGAACCATCGCCCGTCAGGATTCCGACTGATATCCGGCACAGAAACAAACGGCCGCTCGCTCGACGTCACAGACTTTGCAGAAGCCGAAGCAGGCTTCGACATGACAGGCGTCACACTGCGTAGCAGCGCCTCAATCACCGCAGGCTTCGAGGCAGAATGGTTCCTGACCGACAACATCTGCCTCTCGGCCATCGGCCGCAGCACAATGTCGCAAGCAAAACTGCAGATTCCCGACAACAACATCACAGCCTGGGGCGAACAGATACACATCTATCACGGCAACATCTCTGCCGGCTGGATTCTACCACTGACAAAGGAGGTACACATCGGCGCGCGTACCCTTTGGGGCGTACGCTACAACGAAGGCGTCACATTCCGTCGAGTCGCAGAAGGAATGCAACTGGGCGAGCCGCTGCTCAACATCAAGTCACAACTCCGGCCAGAAGGCGGCGTCGGCATCATCATAGACATGCTCCAAAGCCACAACCAGGCGGTTGGCTTCACAATAGATTATCTGCACACATTCAACACACGTTTCATGGCAAACCGATGGGTCATCGCATCCTCATGGAAAGCAATGTTCTAAGACAAGAAAAAGCCTAAATCAACCTGTTTTTTGCAAAAGCCACATTACAAAAGCACACCTATCTCATCACTTTTGCACATTATTTCTTGTTTGTTTGAAAGTAAAACACTAACTTTGCCCCAAATGCATTAAAAAAACTTATGAATATCTTCTCACGCCTATCCAATTGGTATTTCACTCGCAGCGCGCTTCCCTATTGGTGCATACTGCTCATCGATTACCTCACAATCATATTCTGTGGATATCTTGCCTACTACCTCTTCAACGGAGGAGAGCAGGTAACAAACCATTTCTGGTACATCATGAGGGATATGTGCCTGCTGCTCATTCCCTACACCATCGCCTTCCGCATCTTCCACACCTATAGCGGCTTCTTCCGCTACAGCAGTTTCGTGGATCTGGGACGCCTTGCGCTTGCAATGCTCTTGGGCTCCGTATTAGCATACGCCTGCTATCTGCCCATCAACCACTTCTTCCCAAACATCGAGAACCACTTCCTGGAGCACTACCCCAGGCTCATACTCCTGCTGATGTTTGCCACATCGGCCATGTGTGCCAGCCGTGTCATCGTCAAGATGATATACGACCTCTTCCGTGTGGACAGTTACAGCAAACGCATCTTCATATATGGCGCACAAGACGGCGGCATCAGCCTCGCAAAGAGCATACGCAACGAAACTCCCAATCGCTATACCATAAAAGGCTTCGTCAGCCCAGACGCAAGCATGAAGGGGAAATGGCTGATGGGGTTGCCCGTATATATCGAAGATGATGACTTCGTGGACATCATGCGCAGACAAAACGCAGGCATGCTGATGGTCAGCCCGCTGCAAACCGTTCACTTCCGCGAACAGGAAGCACTCATCAACAGCCTCATCGCAGCAGGCATCAAGATTATGATGCTGCCTTCAGCAAAAGAATGGGACGGAAAGAGCGAGTTGCGATACAGCCAACTGCATGAGGTGGACATCGAAGACCTCTTGCCACGCGACAAGATAGACGTGGACATGCTCGCCATCGGACGCCAACTTAATGCCAACCGCATCCTCATCACAGGCGCAGCAGGCAGTATCGGCAGCGAGATTGTGCAGCAAGTGGCACGCTTCGAGCCTAAAGAGATGATTCTCATAGACCAGGCAGAAACACCAATGCACGACATCCGTCGCATGATGGCCGACAAGTTCCCAAACATTCCTTGCCATACCATAGTGGCAAGCATCACCAATCAGGCATTCATGGAGAACATCTTCCAACGCTACCATCCGGAATACGTCTTCCATGCCGCAGCATACAAACATGTTCCAATGATGGAAGATAATCCCATGATGGCCGTCCAGAACAACATCTATGGCACACGCGTCATAGCAGACCTCGCCGTAAAGTATGGGGCAAAGAAGTTCGTCATGATTTCTACAGACAAGGCCGTCAACCCGACAAACGTGATGGGATGCTCCAAGCGTATCTGCGAGATATACTGTCAGTCACTGAATCAAGCCGTAGCCAGCGGTCAATGTACTATGGCAAATGGTCAGCCAGCCAAGACGCAATTCGTCACAACGCGCTTCGGCAACGTGCTCGGCAGCAATGGTAGCGTCATACCCATCTTCAAGGAACAGATTGCAAAAGGCGGCCCCGTAACAGTCACACACCCCGACATCATTCGCTACTTCATGCTCATTCCCGAAGCATGTAAACTTGTCCTCGAGGCAGGCACTATGGGCAAAGGCGGCGAAATCTTTGTCTTCGACATGGGCAAGCCCGTCCGCATTGCCGACCTTGCGCAACGCATGATAACATTAAGCGGAGCCAAGGATGTTGAGATTCAATACACTGGCTTGCGCGACGGAGAGAAACTCTACGAAGAAGTGCTCAACGATGCTGAACTAACTCTGCCCACCAAACATCCCAAGATCATGGTCGCCAAAGTGCGTGAGTATGACTACGAGCAAGCACTTCGCGATGAACAACGCTTGTACGAGACAAGCAAGACAAACGACGACATGGCCATCGTGAAGATAATGAAGGAAATTGTGCCTGAGTTCAAGAGTCGGCATTCCAAGTATGAGGTCCTGGATTGACCACAATCACAACAAGAAAGCTCCTCAATTATCCGACTTACCGACAAGCATCAGAACTCCCAGGACAAGGCCATAGATGGCGACATCCATTGCAACGATAAGCGGCATGAGGAAGTGGCACTGCCACAACGCATAATTGATGCCGCAAATAAGGAGGAATAAAGATAGTATGCAAGCTAAGGCTGCATGCATGGACAGACCCGCATTCATCAATATATGATGGATGTGGGTTTTGTCTGGCTCAAATATACCGTGCCCTGTTATGCGGCGCTGCAAAGCAACACGGATAACGTCAAGGACTGGAATGAGCAAGAGCGTAATGGAGATCAGCATTTGCTTCTCGCCACAATTCTCAGGAGCAATAGGACGCATCAGGCTCTTGATACTCATATAGGCACAGACATAGCCAAGGAAGAGGCTCCCTGCATCGCCCATAAAAATCTTCAGTCCTCCAACCTTTCCGAAGACATTGAAGCACCAGAATACAACCAACGAACCGACTATCGCAGCATCCAACGAAGCAATAGCTAGGTTTCCGCGTAACAACACTGTATAAGCCGTCAGTATAAGAATGCATAACCCTGATGACAGACCATCGATGCCGTCTATCAGATTAATGGCATTCACAATGGTAAGTATGGTTATCACAGTCAGCGCATAACCTACCAAGAAAGGAATCTGGTGCAAGCCCAAGATACCATTCAAGTCTCTAACAACCAGATTACACAACGGCAGAATGAATGCTGCAATAGTCTGAATAATGAATTTGTGGGAAGCCTTCATCCCGTAACGGTCATCTATAAAGCCTATCACATAGATTATCAATCCGCCAAAGGTCATGGCAATCGTCGATATTCCGAATACGAACGCCTCACCTCCCATCAAAGTTCGCAACCATGACGCAACAAATAGTCCCACCACAGCAGCCGGCATAAAAATCAAGCCTCCCAAACGTGGCACAGGTTTGCTGTGCACCTTCCTCTCATTAGGAAGATCAAAGTATTTGAATTGCCGGCAAGCCTTTATTATGAAAGGCAGACCTATAATCGTAACGATTACAGACGACAAGAATGATGCTGCCAGGGTATATACGACGTTGCTCATAACACAACCTTTACTCGGACTCAATTAGTACTTACGGAAGACGAGAATATCTTCTGCATTCGTCTTTAGTTCCATCTTACTACCCGTCAGCACTTGTATCTTAAAGATACCGTCTTCTGGCACACCATAAATAGAAAGTATTGACATTTCTTTTATTTCATCGTGCCCGTCACCACGATATGTTGCAGGATTGTAGATGCGTATCTGCTCGGGTTTAACTTCCAACATCGAGCTAATATAGAACTCTCCTCCACTCTGCTTGCGAAAGCTTGCCATCTGCAGCTGGAAGCTATAGAATATCATGTCTTCCTTTGTCGCCTTGACATTATTGTCCTTGTCCCTCCATTCCATCAACTGCCACATGCCGTCCAGGTCGCCATTGCAGTCCCACTTGTCGCAACTTGCCATTGTCAACATTGCTGCAACAAGGATAAATAATATATGTACTCTTCTTTTCACTTCTTTACACTAATTATATTTACGTATCCATCCGTCAAAGGAAATCGTCAGCATACCGCTATTGGCTTTCCCCAACAGACTTCCATGATTATGTCCATAAGCTGCAGCAAAGCCCCAGCCTTTCAGTTTCTTGGGTTTATAAGTTGCTTCGAGAAGCAGGAAGTGTCCCATCAAAGGATCCATTACAGGTTTGTCATAGGAGCCCCAGTTCTTCTCGTATGTATATAATGCTCTCCATGACAGCCAAGGGCTTGGATTACCTTTAAGGCCAACATGGTGTGCATTAATACGATTGAAGAAGTTGTTCAGCGACCCTGTCTGTCCCAAATAAGAGTTATACATTGGCGACATGATGAGTGGGTTACCCATGACGAAGCCTCCATGTTGCCAAGAACCATAGATATGGTTATTATAATAAGAATCGCTGGCACTTATCTGCTGAGGGTTCTCGGGTGTAGCATCATGGAATATGGGGCCGCTTTGGTTCTTAGTTCCGTTGTGCTCATATACAATGTCACTTACATAGCGATTCTCGGGAAGGTTTATCTCGACGCCAAGAAGCATATCCTTCCAGAATCCATACTGCATACCTATCTGACTATGGTCTTCGAAGACATGATCCACATAGGCTCCGATGCTCCAGCTCTTTGCTTTCCAATCTAAACGGACGTGCCATGAGCCAATGTGATTGCCGGCTGCATTGGAGAAAGCATCATCGTTCACATCGCCTCCACTTGGGATAAATGCCTTCAGGATGTTTCCTCCCAATTTGATGCCATCCTCGAATTGCTGACCTGTATAGCCAACTTCATTGTATCCTCTGCCTCCAAACTGGCAAGCCATCTCAAGTCCCCAGGTCAGGGTCAAAGGGAATTTCTTGACATTGCCTATCTTCATAAGCAGAGCTTTGGAATGGAAGAGGCTGTTTTTTGTGTAAAGATTATTAGTGCCAGCGTTCCAGTTACGCTGCCATCTATTATCTGTATACATGCCATAAGCAATGTGTGCTTTGACGGCAAACCATCCTTTCGTTCCTGGAATAGCCCAGAACTCGGGAAGCTCCAGTCTTACTTGTGGCAGGGGACGGGCATTGATGCCAAGGGTCATGCCTCCTGTCGAGAGTTCTTCGTTCTTCAGCTCTGATGCTCTTTCCTTCTGACCGAGTGAGAGTCGAAGCATCTTCCACTGCACATCAAAATAGAGTTGCTGGATATTGAACTCGCTTTGGTTGCCATAGCCTGCCACCAAGTCTGCGCCATAGCCTATACGCCAGAAGCGAAGCGAGTCGGCTTCAGCATCTCGTTTGATATAGGCACGAGCCTGTACCGTATGATTATCGATAGGCCCCAAGCCGTATCTGTTGTTGCTGAACCAAAACGGAGCATTATCTCCGCCACCGCTCGTGCCACGCATGCTAAAGCCGTACTGCACATCTTCGCCCAGACGTTCCACCTGCGCCATCATGACAAGAGGCATGAGCAGCAGACATGCAATCATGAGTATCGAGTTTCTTATCTTCATTCTTCGTTATACGTTTTCAGTTCTTTTAGGAGTTTCTTGTTGAAACGTCTTCTTCCTTTGTCATACACCCAGCCCCATTTGTTGAAGTACTTCACTACGCTTATCATATGTGCAAGCGACAATTGCCAGTTGTGATAGGACAGGCGGCTGAACCTGTGATATATGCTGACGGAGGGGTAAAACAGTGTCTTGTACTTGGAATGGAGTCGTCGGGTGATGTCCACGTCCTCCATATACATAAAGAATCGCTCGTCGAAGATGCCTTCGCTCTTAAGGGCGCTTACCCTTAGGAACATAAAGCAACCCGACAGAAAGGGCACATTCATCTCCTTGTCATAGCCGGAATGCCTTAACTCGAAGCGGTCGTTCCTCTTGGTGAACAGTTCCCCAGGAAGGAAGAACCGGCAAAAGAGGTCCATGGGTGTAGGGAGCAGCTTGGCGAGACGTTGCACAGAGCCGTTCAGGAAGAGCACCTTGGGCATCACCTGAGCTACCGACTCATCTTCCTCCATCAGCCTCCATAGAGCAGGAATCACGTCGGCGCCGAACCACACATCAGGGTTGACGACCAAATGATACTGACTGCCTCCATCTATTGCTTTGCGAAGAGCCACATTATGACCACTGCCATAACCCTTATTCTCTTCCTTGATGTATTCCAAAGTAAAGCCTCTACCCTCGTGTTTAAGGTATTCATCATCCCTGCGCATATACTCTTGGAGCTCACCTTCCAGACATGTGGACACATCACTGTGGTCTATAATCCACACCTTTTGGACGGGAGATATGAGCAGGCTTCGCAGAATGCCTTCCAGATCCAGCAAGTTATTGTTGTATGTTACTATCGAGGCTGTTATCATCCGTTAATTATCGTATTCGATAATATAACGGATACGACTAACATATTATTGCGTAAATATCAAAAAATGTTAAGAAAAGTCTGTCATTTCTTGTCATAAATCATTTTCCCACGCTATCGCAAGCAGACAGAAGGGGATAGCGGCGGACAGATAAGTGATGTCGTAGGCTGACGAGAAGAGATGCCAATTCTCACCGATATACATATTATGAATGAATGTGACGGCCACAAACATCACTATCATCAGACCAGAATTTCGGTAGTACCGAATGCCTATGCCATTATGACTCATCGCAAGAAGGAGAGCCAACGGCACGAAGAGGATGAAATCCGAGAGGTGTCCCTGACTGGCTTGCAATGCCCAAGGACTATACGGGGAATAGAAGGACAACTGACTGTCCCATACGGCAAACGGCACAAAGGTCAGCGCAAAGACCGACATCGCCAGCAATGCCGAAGCGGCCTGACTGCGCCAGTTCATCCTGAGGAAGTATGGCAATAGCAATATGGCAATAGGAATCAGCGTCAGAAACCTGGTGCTTGCCAGCAAGCCTACTGCACAAGCAATCCACCACTTCTGCCTCTCTATCCAACCCTGGCTGAGCCTTGGAATGATAAGGTTGATGAGTCCTGCTACGAGAAGCATGTTCGTGATGAGGTCGCTCCTGACCGCCACCTCATACCATACAGCTACGGAAGAGCACAGAAGCAGCCCGACAATGAGTGCCTTCTTCTGCCCAAGCGACTTATGGCAGCTCCACAGGAACAGACCGGCTGCAACGAAGAACGACAGCCCTACATTGCCCAAAAGATAGAAGGGAATGTGGAGCACCTGCCAGACAGGAAACGGCGACGCACTGCCGCCCAGATGTGTGCTGGCACCATATGGATAGATGCCGTCTAATAGATTCTGTATCGGAAAGTGCAGGGCCGACCATCTGTCCACCTGAATGCTGTAGGGATCAATAGCATACTGCACTGCCACCATGCCGACGAAGGCAAGCACACAAACGCACCATCCTGCCCGCATGCGCCAAACGTCCAAGCCTTTCTCCCTTATATATATATAATAATGTATAGCCCCACGCAACAGCGCATAATAGAACACGATGGCCGCGAGCGTAGCACACAGGCCGACGGCCTCGCTCACCCTTGCCGAGTACTTCGCCACAAAGAGCACATTCACGATGATGAACAACGCCTCGGCAACAGATAGCTTACCCCCAACAAAATATCTATATATCAATAGGATAGCAAGGCTCAATACAAGGCACGCAAAGAAGATTGCGATGCTCCTGACATCTGTTATCAAGCCAATAAAAGGCATGTGTGCAATATAAATCTCGAAACTGTAGTTTCCAGCCAATCTCACAAACCAGTTCTTGCCTGGACGTAGCATTGTAAACAGAGGAATGTAAGCCAGCCCCAGAGAAAGCCTCGAAGGACATAGCAAATAATTATACGCAACAGTACCCCTCAACTCATGCAATTGCGGAATAGCTTTTAAGCAGGAAAGAGCAGCAGCAACAAGCAAAAACAGAAACGTCAATCTACCAATCTCCTTCTTCGAAAGGGCTTCTACCTTATCCTTATACATAGAAAGAAGAACGCCTGTTAGGAAACTGAACGACTGTTCCGCCTCGAGATGGCCAGACGAAGTCTGCATATTCAGGCATATAAAAGCACAGGCAAAAAAGAAAAGAAGGCGCCATCTGCCACTCATGAAGCGCGTACCAATCCAATATACAGCATAGCACTTCAAGATGAGAAACACGAACCAGAACACCGGACTGATATAGAGCAACTCATCCAGGCATCTATGCATCGCCTCTCCAGCAAGGAAATAATCCCCTAAAGGCAAGAAAGGGAACAGATAATTATAGGCACTTACGAAGAAGACAAAAGGCAAGACAACCTTCGTCACACGCTTTTGCCAAAAACCATTGAGTCCGTTTCGGTGGAAAGACTCTTCCAAACCATAACCACTCAAAACCAGAAAGACAGTCACGAAAGGAGCGCCCCACAAATTGAGAAGCGGAGAAATGTCGAACCTCCACAATATGTGGAACAAGACAATCGCAATGATTGCAACGCCCTTCAGAGCCTGAGTATTGGTTCGAGAAAGCATATCCATCGTCACATATAGCCTTACAACCTGCAAAGATACAACATTTAATGCAGACAGCAAAGAAGAATAACAAAATAAATAATACCCTATTCGCTATGTACCTCCACAATGACTGCCATTCACCACACAAGGAATGATACTTTTACTGGAGAGCCTTCGCAAACGCCCTATGGAGGAATGAACAACACCCTATGGAGGAATGAACAACGCCCTATAGGGGAATGAGTAACGCCCTATAGAGGAATAACCCATCCTGCCTATTAGACCCATTAAACCCATCAAACCCATTACTCCTCCCCTTTGGGGGAGGTCGGGAGAGGGGACGAAAAAAAGCCCCTCGAGATTGCTCTCGAAGGGCTTCGCTAAAAACGGCGGCTACCTACTCTCCCACGGGTGTGCAGTACCATCGGCGCGGGCGGGCTTAA
>ONSR01000002.1 GCA_900320565.1 uncultured Prevotellaceae bacterium | reverse complement strand
CTTGGGGCTGTAGGCAAGGTGGATGCCTTTGTCGATGGCCAAGCCTGTAATCTTGCCGAGGTTCGCATCGCTGTGTGCACCGATGGGGCAGACGCGATAGGGGCAGAAAGCCATAGCCTCCGGCTCACGCTTGTAAATCTCTTGGAATCTTTCCTGGCATTTCATAGGTTAAGAATTTCTCAGTGTTTGGAAGTTTGTCTGTAGTCTGTCTGCAAAGAGGTATAGGTCTTTGAGTGAAGAGGTAGCCCTTTTTGGGCAAAGAGGTAGCCCTTTTTGCTTCAAGAGGTATACCTCTTTGGATTACCTTATTGAGATGTTTCGCACAGCCCCCATATTCTCGCAGAAGCGCAGACGGTATTTTGTGCCGTCGCTCACCCTTGTTCGGATGGTGATGACCTGTTTCTCGCCGGGCAACATCGAGAAGAAGTTGTCGCTGTAGAATGTGCCGTGGACGGGCTTGTCCTGCAGGTCGGTGAGGAGCAACTGGCAGAAGAATGCGATGCGTCGGCTGCTGTTCCTCAGCGTCACCTCCCACTCTTGGTATCCATCTTTGTCGGGAAGTCGGCGGGTCATCAGTGTCGGCTTGGCCTCCGGCATAGTGCCAAGGGCCTCGAAGCCGCCTGTGCAAGGTCCGGTCACGGTGTTCTTGCCCTCGTACTTACTGCTGGAACGCCAATAGAAATTGCGGCTCAGGACATTGCCCCTGCTGTCGGTCAGTTCGAGGGCAATGAAGTGGACGGGCGAGATATCATCGGGGATTTCAATCTTCAGCACGTTGTTTGCCACACCGTCGGCTGGTACATCGACCTTTGCCGCTATGGTGCTGACCTTGCGGCTCTGCATGTCATACAGCTCAGCCTTAGCCCTCAGCCCTTTCTTCGGCTCGATGAAATCGTTGCTCACACTCACCGTGTTCTTCAGGTAGTCGTATTGGATGTGCAGAGGCTCGAGGGCATGCATGGTGTGATAGAGCGAGGCAGTGGGTTCCAGGAACCAGTCCCACATGCGGGCGCACACTTGCCAGTTGGGGCAGTTGTGGTACCAGAAGAGCAGACCCGAGCACCAGCGGTCGCCATACTGCAACTTGTTCTTGTTCCACACTTCCCAGATGCTCTTCGAATTGATAGCGCCAACCATCTGTCCGCGGCGAGCGAACTCCTCAATGTTCCTGCTCTCGCCGTACTGATTCACCATGTCTTTGTAGAGCGTGCTCATGAGGTGGAAGCCGTTGCCGTCCATGTAATCCCACGTAGCCTTATTGATGGGCCAGAGGTCTTCCCGTGGCATCATGTCGTAGAGGCTCTCCACGATGGGCAAAGTCGGAGCGCCGTATTCGGGATTGAAGCCGTCCACGCGACTGCCTCTATCCGAGGCCGTGTTCTCGTAATGGCGCATCGGATTGACCTGCTTATAGGGGCTGCCGTCGTGCACACCATCACATTCGCTCTGCATCTGGTATGGTATGCCGGGTGCCAGACGCTTGATGAGCTGTTCGGCACCTGTGACGGCTGTGCTCTCGTTGCTCGACACATAGATGACGATGCTTGGGTGGTTGCGGATGCGCTTCATGGTGCTTTCCACGTTGGCCAGGTAGAGCGGCTCGTCCATGGGGTGCTTCGTGTCGCCGGTCATCCAGAACTCTTGCCAAACCATGATGCCATATTCGTCGCACAACTCGTAGAAGCGGTCGCTCTCCGCTATGCCGCCTCCCCAAAGGCGCAACAGGTTGATGCCGCATTGATTGGTGTAGGCCAGCTCGGTCTCCATCCTTTGGTCGTTGGTGCGGAGCATTGCCTCGGGTATCCAATTGTTGCCTCTGACGAAAGTCTTATGGCCGTTCACGATGAAGACCTTCGATTTGTCGGGCGTCTCGCGCGAGGCAATGACCTCCTTAATGCCGAAGCGCGTGGAGAGTCGGTCCATCGTGTTGCCTTTGCCATCAGTGAGCGTCAGTCGAAGCGTATAGAGGTGTTGCTCGCCCTTGTTCTTTGGCCACCAGAGTTTGGGGTACTTTATGACGAGTTGCGGGTAGTCTTCCGGCGTGAAGGTGACGGTTGCGTGTTCTCCCCGCTGCAGCTTCATCTTCTTGGAAACGAAGGTGATACTTCTGGCTTCGTCGTCTTCGATGGTTCCGCTGACGGTGTATTCTCCACTATTCGTGCCGGGATTCCATACCTCGACACTGACTGTCTCTTTCGCCGCATCATAGTTCGGATGGGAAAGTTCCGAGGAGACATAAGGGCTGCGCAGTTGTTGGGGACCTGTTGCATAGAGTCGAATCGAGCGCCAGATGCCGGTGTTGCGGTCGCGGATGCCGTCTTCGTAGGTGAAGTCCCAGCCCACCGTCATCAGTTGCGATACGTTCTGCCCAATCCATCCATCGCCTCCGTTGTGCCACTCGCCAACGGCTCCCCAGCTTTTCGGTGCAGTTGTTCCAGGCACATCGACGGGGAAGACACGGATGGCAATAGCCGATGCCTGCCCGGGTTGCACGGCGCGGTCGGTGATGTCGAACGGCTGGCTGTTGAACATGCCTGCCATCGTGCCAATCATATAGCCGTTGACCCATATCTCGGCTCTGTAGTTGATGCCCATCGGCTCGAGCCAGATGCGCTTACCCTTATAGTCGGACGGCACGATGAACTCCGTTCGGAACCAATAGGTATAGAACTCTCTTCCCACTTTCGCAATGTCGGGAATGACGTTGTTGGCAAGTTTGTTGGTCTGCCCGAAGTAAGGCTCGGGATAGACCTTCTGCTCGACAAGGTTCGTCAGGACAGTTGCAGGCACAATGGCTTCTGCCCATCCTTGCGGATTAAAGCCAGGCATCGAGATGTCTCGGCCAGTCAGCTTTGTCTCTCCATCACGCATCATGTACCAAGTCTGGTTGCCTCCGTGCCCAAGGCGAGAGTCGAGGGTGATGTAGTCCTGCCTGTCGCCAGCCACGGCGGGCAACATTGCGACGAGTGTCAATAAAGAGAAGAGGATATGTTTCATAGTGTTATGTTGTGTGTCTCTTGGAAATTAATCTTCTAATAAAGCTGCCGCGCACCACAGGTACGGCCCTTGTCCATGATAATCGCCGGTCATCTTGGGACGGTCCAGATAGTAGTTGAAGTCGTTCTTCTTACCGGTGCCGACGCAGATGTTGGTCACGTCGCCGTCTTTATTAATATAAGGTATAAGGGCGAGCCATGCTTTGCGAGCGGCAGGGGCATACGTCCCAGCAGGCAACCAACCCTCCTTCACGCCACGAATAAAAGCGTAGGTGAACATGGCGGAACCTGATGTCTCGGTCCAGAAGTCTGGCTGATCGATGAGTTGATTCCAGAGGCCTTCATCGTTGCGATACTTCAAGAGGCTCTTCATCATCTTCCGATAGCCCTTCATAATGCGCTTGTAGTAGGGGCTGTCCTTGGGCAGGGCTTTCAATACTTCTGTGAGTCCGACTGCCATCCAGCCGTCGCCTCGTCCCCAGTAATAGGGTACATCGGGTGCATGATAGAAGAGGCCGTTGGGACGCTGCAGTTCGTCGAGGTACTTGACCATCTCGTGAGCGGCTCGGTCGATGTACTTGCGGTCGCCGGTCGTGCGGTAGGCCCAGGCCTGAACGATGGTTATCATGTACATATCGTCGATCCACATTCGTGTCTGCCACGTGTAGCCTTGGCGTGCGAGGCGCTTCTCGCTCTCTTTCGCATTGGCAGGCAGTTCCCATTGCGAGTCGGCATACGAGAGCCCCATCTCTTTGTAGCTTTCTTCCGTAGGGAAGGACTTGTAGAGACTCAGCGGCAGGGAACCGAACATGTTGAAGTCCACGTGGTTCTTCGCGGGGATGTTCTCCTTGTGATTCGCCAAGAGGTCGTCGAAGCGCTCCTTCATTTTGCGGATAATCACATCGTCGCCCATGGCTCGCCCCCACATGATGGCGCCGTTCCAGGTGCACACCTCGTGGTATCCCAAATTCTTTGTGTCGCTCCAAGTCGCATGCTTGCCATCGATGAAATGATAGGCGAGGCGACGTCCCACTTCCTGCGGCGTGCTGCCCTGAGGGAAGTCTTTCAGGGCATCTTTCTTTGCTGCATTTGCCATTACGGCGAGCAGCAGGGCCAAAATCGTTAAAATTTGTCGTTTCATGTTGAATATTTAATGAGTTTTCTTCCAATTCCATGCAAAGATAGATAAAAGTTTGCACATTATGAAGCAAATGGCCTAAAAACTTGTCTTATTTTGCTCTTTTCCGCTTTGTCTTTGCCTTCAAAAGGGAAAAGTTTACTATCTTTGCACTATCCTTTCGTGAAAAAAGAGCAATGGAGACGCAATTCAGTCTGGAAGATTCGCCGAGTTTTCGTATGATACGGCTCGATGAGGTGGACTCTACAAACAGCTACCTGCGGCGGCTCGACATGCAGGACGACCAACGCCCGACGCTTGTGACGGCTGAGTTCCAGAGCGCTGGAAGGGGAGCCGACACGAATCGATGGGAATCGGAGCGAGCCAAGAATCTCCTTTTCAGCCTTCGCCTGATGCCGGGCAACCTGCCTGTACGACGGATGTTCGCTGTTTCGGAGGTGGCAGCCCTTGCCGTTCGAGACGCCCTCAATGCGTTTGCGCCAGGCTTCTGCATTAAGTGGCCCAACGACATCTACTATGAGGACAGTAAGGTGGCTGGCATACTTATCGAAAACGACTTGCAGGGAGCGAAGATCAGGTGCTCTACGATTGGCATCGGCATCAATGTCAACCAGCGACGCTTCCTGAGTGATGCTCCCAATCCGCGTTCCCTGGCAGACATCGTGGGGCACGACATAGAGCGTCGCCTTGTGCTAGAGCAGTTCATGGAATGTGTCTTGCAATACATGAAGTCGCTCGACGAGGGCAAGGATGACGTGCTTGATGCTCTGCACGAACACTACAAGGAGGGTCTCTACCGAATGGGTGAAGAGCATAAATTTATCGATGAAATGGGCGTTTTTTGCGCCAAGATTATCGATGTTGAGCAGTCGGGTCACATCATCCTGCAGGATGCGAAAGGCATTCGACGCTATGAATTCAAACAACTAAAATATATAATATGAGATTCAAACGCATTCTTCTTAAGCTTTCGGGCGAGAGCTTAATGGGTGAACAAGGCTACGGCATCGACGTAAAACGACTGAATGAGTATGCCACACAAATCAAAGAAGTGGCTGATATGGGCGTGCAGATTGGCATCGTCATCGGTGGAGGCAACATCTTCCGCGGTTTGTCGGGAGCCGGCAAGGGCTTCGACCGCGTCAAGGGCGACCAGATGGGCATGTGCGCCACAGTCATCAACTCGCTGGCTCTGAGCAGCGCGCTCGATTCTGTCGGCCAGAAGAACCGTGTGCTGACGGCTATCCGCATGGAGCCCATCGGCGAGTTCTACAGCAAATGGAAAGCAATCGAGGCGATGAATAGGGGCGAGGTGGCCATCTTCAGCGCAGGCACTGGCAGTCCTTACTTCACGACAGACACAGGCTCTTCGCTGCGAGGCATCGAGATCGAAGCAGATGTGATGCTCAAAGGCACCCGTGTGGACGGCGTCTATACTGCTGATCCAGAGAAAGATACAACGGCCACAAAGTTCCACGATATTACTTACGAAGAGGTCATCTCGCGTGGCTTGAAGGTGATGGACATTACCGCCACCGCCATGTGCATGCAGAATAACCTGCCCATCTACGTCTTCAACATGGACATCGTGGGCAACCTCAAGCGTGTCCTCAACGGCGAGGAAATAGGCACTTTGGTGCATAACTGAACAAACGACTTCAGTGTCGATTGAAAACTAGGCACGTTAAGTTGGCAAACTTAACGTGCCTAATTGCTTAACTCGACGTGTTAAGTATGCCGGTTTAACACGTCGAGTTGCTCAATCTAACATGAAGAGTGGGGTAGAGAGAAAGTAAAAGGCCCATGGTTTCCCATGAGCCTTTTGTCGTTTTATCTGCTTGAAGCAGGTTTTTTCGAGAAGATGGCTTTGATGCGCGCCATGTCGAACTTGGCCGTTCTGTCGTAGAAGTAGATGCCGTTCTGCTCCTGCTCGACATCGGTCAGCTGCGTGTAGGTGTAGCCCCAGACGTTGTCGGCAATCTCCATCAACGCATCGACCTGACCTTCTAGGCGTGCGTAGAACTCCTCCAGAGAGTGTGGCGGCTTGCCATAACCCCAGCTGGCATTGGAGTTGCCCGTCGCCTGGTCTTGTCCTTTCACCCACTTGATGCCGCCGAACTCATCGAGGAGATAGGGCTTGTCGGCTTTCTCGTAGCGCGGGTAATCATAGACCTCGTTGTCTTTCGGGCGGTTGAAGCCGGTGTTGGTGCGCGGAACGTCCAGCGTGTTGTTGGGCGTTTGGAACCAACGCTCGCCGTTGAAGATGACTTCCTTCAGTCGCTTGGGATCCTGCTCGTAGTTGTGCGTCGTCCAGATATCTGTCTTGACGTGCACGCCGCCGCTGACGTCGCAGACGGGTCTTGTTGGGTCGAGGGCTTTGCTCAGGTCATAGACGTCGCTCACGAAACGTGGGAACTGCACGCGGTCGGGCCACCATTCCTCGTTCATCGGTGTCCAGGTGACGATGCTTGGATGGTTGCGGTCGCGCAGAATCTCCTCGGTCCATTCGCTGAGGAAGTTGCGGGCAACCTCTGGGTCGTTGGCGTTCATGCCCCATGATGGCGCTTCGCCCCAGGTGATGTAGCCCAGTTTGTCGGCCCAGTAATGGAAGCGCTCTTCGAAGACCTTCTGGTGAAGTCGTGCGCCGTTAAAGCCTGCAGCCAGTGAGAGTTCAATGTCGTGCTTGAGGGCTTCGTCAGTCGGAGCGGTCCAGATGCCATCGGGATAGAAGCCCTGATCCAGCACGAGACGCTGGTAGAAGGGTTCGTTGTTGAGGTACGTCTTGTTGCCCTCGACGTGAATCTTGCGCATTCCCAGGTAGCTGCTCACGCGGTCGATGACCTTGCCTGTGGCGTCCTTCATCTCGTATGTGAGGTCGTAGAGGAAGGGATTTTCAGGGCTCCAGAGCTTTTGTCCCTTGACCGGCAGCACGATTGTCGAGTTGTTCTGTGCCTTGACGGTCTTCGTGGCGACAACCTTTTTGCCGTCCTTCAGGGTGACCGTCAGTGTGGCTGCCGACTCGCGGTAGAATGTGGGATGCAGGATGACCTGGCTCTGGTCGATGTCCGTAATGACTTGTGTGCGAAGGAGTGCATTCTCATCGACGGGTTCCATCCATACCGTCTGCCAGATACCTGTGGTGCGGGTGTACATGCACTCGAACTGGTTGAGGCGTACATTCTGCTTTCCGGCCGGCTGCTTCGTGGTACGCGTGTCGCTGTAGGCATGGACGACGAGCGAGTGCTGCTTTCCGTCGGCAACGAACTTCGTGACATCGATGGCGAAGGAAGTGCTTCCACCGAAATGGCGACCAGCAAGGCGTCCGTCGATGAACACTTCGCTGTTGTAATAGACGGCACCGAAGTTCAGCATGATGTTGCGTCCTGCCCATTCCTGCGGCATTTGGATGTTGCGCTGATACCAGATGTTGTTGATAAAGTCGGTGTAGCCAACGCCGCTGAGCTTGCTTTCGGGACAGAAAGGAACGGTAATCTTGCCGTCGAAGCCCTTGCTCTCGAAGAGGCGCTTCTCCATGCCGGAGCCAACGAAGTCGAAGGTGTAGGTCCATTCTCCATTGAGGTTGAGCCAGTCCTGGCGCTCAAACTGTGGGCGAGGATACTCAGCCCTGGGCAGTGCCCAAGCTCCAACTGTCATACCAAACAGCAGGAGCGAAAGAAACAATCTTCTCATCATAATAGTACATTTAATGTTGTTGTGCGTGCAAAGATACGAAAAAGAATTAAGAATGAAGAATTAAGAAAGAAGAATTATCACGAAGAGAAGCAAAAGCAAAGGGGCTCCGTCCTTTCGGACTTGAGCCCCTTCGCTTGTTTACGTGTTATATATTATAATAATGTATAGCAACGTGTGTTGACCGAGAAACTTGAGTTCGAGGTATTTCTCTTACTTAACCAAGACCTTCTTGCCGTTCACGATGTTGATGCCCTTCTGCATCTTCTCGAGACGCTGGCCAGCAAGGTTGTAGATGCCTTGGAACTTAGGCTGTTCGTCATAGACATTCTTGATGCCAATCTCGCTGTTCTCGTTGTAGTAACCATTAGTCTGGTCGTAGAGAACAACCAACGAGGTGTCGAAGAGGACAGGATAAGGATCGACAAGGAGCGTCTGGTACCAGTTGATTGCCTCCTGGTCGCCGTTCAGCTTGTAGCAGACTTCGCCGCTTGCCAACTGCTCTTCATTGACAGTCTCAGCTGTAATCTTGTTATCGCCGCTGGTGTTGGGAGCACTGCCTGCAAGCATGTAGTTGTTCTCGAACTTGGAGTTAGCATGAGCGCGCAGGCGACCTACGAAGGCACCACCATATTGGGGCGTACCTTTAGAAATCTGTACTTTACCTACATTGAGGCAGTTTAAGACACCAACGAAAATATCGTTGTTGACATAACCACAGATACCGCCAGCGTAAGCGTTAGTAGCACTAAATGTGACTGTGCCGTAGTTGGCGCAATTCTCATAGAGGCAGTTCTCGTTGGAGTAGCCACCGATGCCACCGATACAGTCATGTGTATCGTGGGAGTCTGTTATCGTGCCACTGAAAGAGCAACGAATGGCCTTGCTACCAGCACGCATGTCGCCGCAGATACCACCGATGTGAGTTGATTTCTCCACGGATGCAATCTTGAGCGAGGAATGGATGTTAATGAGTGTGCTGCCTTCTGCCCAACCAATTGCACCATAACCTGCACCACTTTTGTATTCGAAGGCGCCATCGATGCTGAAGTTCTTGATTGTAGCATTGGATGCATAGCCAATAAATCCCTGTCCAGTGCCAGACAATTGAACGGTTTTGATGATGCTTGGAATACCCTCGGCATCAGCAACCTGATAGCGACCGAAGTTGGTAATCTTGTGGTTCTGGCCATCGAACTCGCCACTGAAAGGCTTTTCTGATGTGCCTA
This sequence comes from uncultured Prevotellaceae bacterium, assembly GCA_900320565.1. GTDB lineage: Bacteria > Bacteroidota > Bacteroidia > Bacteroidales > Bacteroidaceae > Physcousia. The sequence continues at coordinate 51,938 of ONSR01000002.1, read as the reverse complement.
TAGCTTGGAATGCTTCACCTTCTGTCATGTCGATGTCCTCTGTCAAGACAGCCTTTGCTCCACTATAGCCATTATTGACAATGTTTGCAAAGGTTATCAGGTCATCAACCGAAGCCAATTGGAACATACCGTTCTGGATGGGGAGTCCCAGGTCGAAGTCAGGATTCCTCAACCTCTGAGCAATATCAGTGGCTTCCTCGGTTGTGACATCACCATCTCTGAAGTGATCCATAGCAATATATACCTCAGTATTCCATTTATCATATTCTTCATCGGAAATCATTTCTGCACTAAGCAAGTCGCCAACGAGGTCAATCAGATTCCATGCAGCATCGTACATTGCGATATATGCCCTGCGCTGAGCATGTACTTGTGTGAAGAGTTCAGAGAAGCTATTGATAAGCTCCATCTTTGCCTCGCCGGTATTAGCCTCCTCTACAGCATAAATTGTCTCAGCGAGTTGGGCCTTCAACTCTTCCGATATGTTGGGCCACTCAGTGAAAAGCCTATTCTTTGATACATCGTTTTCTGAGTCTTCATCAGTCCACTCGAAGTCCACGATGGTCTGAGCGCGGTCCTTGAAGTTGTTCAGTACATCCGTAAGTGATGCGTTGGCTTCTTCCTCTGTGCCAAGGAAAGTGACATGCAAGTTACCGAAGGGCATCCAGTCGCTTGCTAAACCAGTGCCAAGGCTGCGAACGCCAATCGTCAGAGAACCGTCGGTTACTTCCGTTGCAGAGAAACATGGATAGCGACCTGCACCGTAAGCGACAGCACAGCCACCCATTCCATTGGGTACATAGCCTACAGGCTCATCGTCAATATTGTATGAAGCATCCTCACCTTCACCAAGGCAGTTAACACCTGGCTCAGCGTCATCTATCGAAACATAGTCTTCGCCTGGCGACATGAAGTAGTTGCTTGTGCCATTTATGTAGAGCTGGCCAGCATAGAACTTGGTAGCAACGTCGGCACCAGAACGGAACATGCCATTCGCAGTAATCATATAGATACCGTTAGGCATGTCAGTCAAGGTCTGGCTAACATTGAATGTGCCGTTGCCAAGTCCACGAACGATAGGCATCTGTCCGCTGGTGTTATAACCGAAGCCAATACCTTGAGTTTCCCTCGTCCATCCTTCGAAGCCATTAGCAAAGTTGGCATTAGCGAACAGGCGACTAATATCCTTTCCAGGAGCAATGTCGTCGGCAATGGCAGCCTCCAGCATCTGGTTCACAAAAGCAATCTCAGCAATTATGCCATCATTGTCCAGCTGGCGATTCTCCATGATATAAACGTAACTGCCATTAGGATAGTCCTCGCCGCCTGCCTCAATTTCATTTTGAAGATAAGCCTTAAGGAAGTCACATTTCTCACCTTTGACTTTGTTCTCTGTCAGGTACTCAAGAGCAGCCTCGCAAGCCCTTATATATTTCTCATAATTTGATGCAGACACATTGATGCTGTCCTTCAACTCGGATGAAGCCTGATAAGAAGCACAGAACTCATCGAAGTCCTCCATGTCTTCCCATGAATCAACAATCTCCTTATATTGGTCAAGCAGAACCTGGTATGCAATAGTCTCTTCGAGGAATGTCGTCTCATCATAGATAATGCTGTTCAGGAGTGTAGAGAGTGCTGTTGGGTCGTCGGGTGTGAGACATTCATATCCGCTGGAAGTCTGGAAGACAACAGCTCTGTCGCCCTGAAGCTGTGGATAGATGTCTTCGCCGAGAGTCTGACGCCATACAGTATTAATAAATGATTCGTTATTCAGCTTCCAACAAATCTCACCACTTGCAAGCTCGTAGCTATCTGATCCTTCAGGAGAAGCAGCCTCAGGAGAAGAACCGTCATCTTTCCTTGCCGGGCCATAGGCGCTGCCAGCGAGCCAGTAGTTGTTCACTACTCTAGTGTTCGACCAGTTATTCTTTATTCGGCCTATAATTGCACCGCCGTACTTAGGCTCGTCACTGGTTTCACAATATACCTGACCTGTGTTAAGGCAGTTCCTCACATATGAAGTAGTATTGTTGAGATAGCCAGCTACACCACCTGCTGCACAGCCTTGGTCAGAGAATGTAATGTTACCATAGTTGGCACAGAACTCTATGCTGTCGCCTCCTATGTATGCCACGACACCGGCAAAATTGTCGGTACTGCCTGCAGCCACTGTCATAGAACCGCTGAAAGAGCAACGGGTAATGGTGTTGCCACCACGAGCTGAACCTACTACACCACCGACATGGCGCACTCCGCTGTTGGGAACGCTGATGACCAAAGAGGAATGGATATCGGAGATGTTACTATTAGAAGGATAGCCAACGACACCAGAACCTATTCCTGCTGTAACTGAAAGTTCACCTGCAATGTTGAAGTTCTTGATGGTAGCTTTGTTAGTATTACCAAAGAGGCCTCCTTCTCCGGAACATGTTGCCATGAAGTTAGTAAGGGTGTGTCCTTGTCCGTCAAATATGCCAGAGAAGGTTACCGCATCGCTGATGCCGATAGGTGTAGTCCAAGGCATAGCAAATTCGATGTCATCAGTAAGCACTGCGTTGAGGTCGGCATGTCCTGCCTTAACCATTGCAGCAAACCATACGAGTTGCCTTTCATTGCCAATCTCGTAGAAGCCCTCAGCATTTGCAGTCATGTAGTCTTCTTGGGGTGTAGAACAGTAAGAGCATAGGCCATCGACGAAGTCGTGGTCATCTCTTACGATGCCGCCTTGGTCTTCGTTGCTGAAGAAGGTCTCATCAGTGGGGTCGCCATTACAATGCTGGCGTCCGTTCATATAAACAATGCTTGTACCAAATGGCATGGGGCTGACATCGGTGCCCAATGTCTGGAACCAGGTAATTTCTTCCTGATTGCCATTTAACATAAAGCAGACCTCGCCGCTGGCAAGCTGCTCGTCAGTGACCTTGGTGACTTCCTGTGTGGTGGGAGTGACGGTACTTTCTGAGCCATTGATATTGTCGCCCTTATAGAAGCTGTTGACGATGGAGCATGTGTTATGCTTCACTGCACCATAGAACTGGCCGGTAACTGCTGACTGCACTGTGCCTATAGAGAGGCAGTTAGTGATGGTTACGTCAGGGTTTCCTCCTACATAACCTACTATACCGCCGAAGGTACAGCCGCCAGGAGCCTCGGAGGAGTTGACGAGCTGACCGTCGAACTTACAATTGGTGACGCGAAGATGTGCATTAGCGTTGTTGTTGACATAGCCCACGATGCCGCCATAGTTGCCATTGCCACCAGCGTCATTGCCATCAAGTGTTCCAGAATAGACGCATTTATCAACGACAATAGTACCATTCACAGAGCTTCCTAAGATGCCACCCAATCTGTTGCCATCGGATGTGTTATTGATGTTCAGGTAGCTATGAATGTTGCGAATGGTTGGAGTTGCGTCACGAGCATAACCAACGACACCAGCGGTCTTAACATTATTGACGATTGTGCCATAGATCTCGAAGTTCTCAATGAGACATCCGGTTGATACGACACCGAAGATGCCGAAGTAGTTTTGGCTTGAAATGGAGTTGAAGCCTGTAATCTTATGTCCTTGTCCATTGAAGTGACCTTTGTAGCAGGCATTGCTTGTTCCGCTATGTGTTCCCCAGTCGCCGATAGGCACCCAAGGATCATCATCTGAGATTATCTTAGAGAGGTCGATGTCAGCAGTAAGCACAGCGTTGGCTTCGAATTCGCCGCCGTTTACTATTTGTGCGAGAATGGCAAGGTCATCAGCCGTGCCAATCTCATAGTAGGTCTTGCCGTCGATCTCCGTAGTGGAGAGCTCTTGGGCACAAACATGCATTCCTAACATACCGAATAGGGCAGTTAGGAACAATGAGTAGATTGTTCGTTTCATGCTAGTTTTAGTTTATGAGTCGATAAAAGAGTAATGCTAAAGAGAACATGTTCGGACGGATTGCCCGCCCGAACATGTATAGAGATTTACCTCAGGACTTTCTTGCCGCCTACGATGTTGATGCCCTTCTGCATCTTGCCCAAACGCTGGCCGGCGAGATTATAAATGAGGTCCTTAGAGTCCTTAGAGTCCTTAAGGTCAGCGATGCCAGTTGCATCGTCGCCGTCGAAGAAGAATGCCTTTACGCCGCTTGTGCTCTGGTAGTATGCCTTGCCTGCTGCGATGGTGCTTCCTGTTGTTGCCTGATAGAAGCCTACACCATTAGAGCCATTGGCGAGGATGTACATTGTACCGTCGGCTACGGTGTCGGCATCTGTGCCCTTCAGGTTGTTGGCCACGTTGATGGCGGGCAGGTCTGCAGCCAGCTTGTTGTAGTAGCTGCCCTTCAGTACGACGGGAGTGCCTGCGGGGATGTTGTCTATTTCGTTGAGGTCGAGCCATGAGGTGTTGAGGACTGCAACGAAGGCCTTGACGTCGCCATTGAGGGTGTAGCCTGTTGTTGTGTCATACAGTGTGGCATAGCTTGCATCGCCCACATAGGAGACGGGAGCATCGGTGCCCAGCACGGGAGTGTTGTCTGTGCCGAGGAGCTGGCTCCATGCTGCGCCGAGCTTATAGGCTACCTCACCGCTGGTGAGCTGTTCTGCTGTTACTTCGAAGGGAGCCTCTGCATCTGGGGCTTTGGCACCATTGTTGCCGGCATAGGAAGAACCTGTCAGCCAGTAGTTGTTGAAGATGCCATCGACCTTTGTGCTGGTATTCATGTTGCCAATGATAGCGGCAACGCCGTTGTGGCTGGTGTTCGTAGTTGTGACAGAGCCGATGCTCAAGCAGTTCTGCACGCCACCGAAGGCATTATTGTTGACATAGCCCAAGATGCCGCCGTAGTGCTGCTTAGCTTCGCCTACGATTGTTCCGCTGAAGAGGCAGTTCTTGATGGTAGCTCCGTTGGCATAGCCCAGGATGCCGCCCTTGGAGTCGTCGAAGTTGTGGGTGTTCAGTGTGCCGTCGAATGAGCATTCCTCGATGACGATGTAGCCGTCAGCACCGCCAACGACACCGCCTGCCCAGCCTTTGAACTGGATGTCAAGGTTCAGGGAGCTGTGAATGCCCTTAATCTTTGAAGAACCTTTAGAGAGACCGATGACGCCGCAGTAGTTCTTGTCGGATGTCAGGCTGCCGCTGATGCTGAAGTTCTGTACAGTAGCGCCGTTGATGTTGCCGAACAGACCGTTGTGGGTAGTTGTGGCTGTCTGGTCGAAGCCTGTGATGGCCTTTCCCTGACCGTCGAACTTGCCAGTATAAGCAACGCTGGCATTGCCGATGGGATTCGTCCACGCTTTGGTAAGTGCGATGTTGTCCGTCAGCGTGCCTTTGGCTGCTGCGTTGACTTCATTGACGTAAGCGGCGAACCAAACGAGTTGCTTCTCGTTGGCAATCTCGAAGTAGCCGTCGGCGTTGGCTGCCATGTATGTTTCGTCAATGGCGCCGCAGATTGTGCAGAAGCCGTCGGTGAAGCTGTGGGGGTCGATGATGGCAGCATTGGTGTTGCTGTAAACGATATCAGTGCCTGCCTTTGGTGTCATGTCGCAGTTGAAGGAACCGTTTCCATAGACGATGGCTGTGCCATAGGGTTTGGGGAATGCTTCGCCTGTAGGAGCGGCGGCTGTGAAGTTGTCCTCGCCTATTTCAACTGAGATGTTATATGTCCCGAGCATCGGTATTTCTATGCTGAGGTCGGTAATGGTTGCATAGAGTTTGTCACCATTAACCTTGCCACTGAGTGTGTAGTTGATGTTCTGCAGATACGGCTTAAGGGCTGCCATGCTAGCGGGGATGTTCTCGTCGGGAACGGAGAACAGTCCAGCCTTGTTGAATGTGCCTTCGTCTGTGATTTCAACTTCCTCGAGTTTGACGTCGCCAGCAGGTATGTCCATGCTGTTTGTGTGGACCACAAAGTCGGGAAGTAAGAAGGTATAGGTGCCGTTGCCATCCTCGGTCATTGTGGCGTTGGCGGTCTGAGGATCCCTTGGTGTGCCGTTGACAGTTGCGACATACTGCTGAGCAATAAAGACTGTGTTCTTCAGCTTCTGGAACCAGTTGATATCGCTTTGGTCGCCGTTCAGTTTGAAGGCAATCTCGCCGCTGGCAAGCTGCTCGGCTGTTACCTTGACAGGTGTCGGGCCTGCCTCAGTGGCGGTGCCAGCGCCTTGCGTTTTATTATCTCCCAGATAGTAGTTTGTCCCGCTATACTTTTGGTTGCTTGTAGTATTTATCTGACCAATGAACTGGCCTGGATTTGTTGCGGTAATTGTGCCGACAGACAAGCAGTTTTCAATCTTGAGTTGGCAGCTGCGTGTGTAGCCTACGAAGCCACCGGCATTATCACCTGTACCAATGTCAATCGTTCCGTCGAACAGGCAGTTGGTGATGTTGATGTATGCATTGGCGTTGTTCAACGTGAGTCCCACGATGCCGCCGAAGTTGCCGCTGATGTTGTTCGTGGTCAGCGAGCCAGAGAAGCTGCAGCGGTCGATGTTGATGGTGCCATTGCCAACTTGTGCACCCAAGATACCACCATGTCTTGTCTGTGTACATGTGATGTTAAGATGACTGTGGATGCCGCTGATGTTTACATTACCTTGTGCAGAACCAATAACACTCATGCGCTGGCCCGTGCTGGTGATAGTGCCGTAAATAGAGAAGTTCTTGATATTAGCCCCATCAACAACATGACCGAAGAATCCGGCACCATAACTGTTGTTGGTGGTGCTTGATGTCAGTTGGAATCCGGTGATGGTCTTGCCCCGACCATCGAAGGTGCCTTTGTAGCCGCAGTTGTTGTCGATTCCGATAGGTGTCCAATCTGTCAGGCTCGACATGTCGATGTCGGCTGTCAGTACGGCATTAGCGTCTGTCTCGCCGCCATTCACTGCTGCGGCGAAGTCCGCGAGGTCTTGCGCTGTGGCAATCTCGTAGTCCTGTGCCCAAGCGTTCATTCCAAACAGTCCCATGAGGGCTGTGAGGAGAATTGAGTAGAATTTTTGTTTCATGTTAGTTTTGTTTTTGGAAAAGTTAATATTTGAATTTTGTGTTAGTTTCTGAATGAATTCATCGTACAAAAATAACTTTTTTTAATATATAATATGATTGTGTATGCACGCGCGACATAGTTTTTAATATAATTTAACAATAAAAATAGCATATACGGAATGTTTATGCAAAGTGTCGGATATTGAGGGTCGTTTGTGTTGAAGGATTACTTTAAGTGCCTTGAGAAATTGGAGGGGTATTTTGAATCTTCTGGTTTTTCTGGTGGAATGTTGCCGCCTAAGTGTCTTGTTTTGTCAAGAATTTTCTCTTCGGCGGCCGTTTTAAGCGCGAAAAATGGTCGTCGGGTACTCCAGATACCCCCAAAACGCTTAGAAGCGATGTTTTTGCAAGGCGTTGACTTTTAGCGACATACAAATGCACACTTTGTCAGGCTGTTCCGAAAGTGGACAGGTTTAAGGTGTTTGGGGATAAAATTCGGGCTAATTTTTGGGTGAACTTAGCGTGGGGCATTAGAAAATGCAGCATAGGGGATTTGCAATTCCCCTATGCTGCATTGAACATCTCCCCCTAATGCGTTGACCGATTCAACATATGGGATGATGTGGAATGGCCTAAAAGATGTAAATATTTTTTACGGAAGCTTCACCTTTGCCATGACGGGAAAATGGGTGGAGAGTTGGCGGCGTTTGTAGGTGCCGTCGCTCTCTTGGGTGAAGTAGGCGGATTGCAGTTGTCCGTATGCCTTGACGGTGATGGTCTTGGAGGCGAAGATGAAGTCGTAGCGCTCGGTGCCGTGGTTGGCAGCCAGGTCGAAGTTGTTCTTCGTGCCGTATTCTGCGCTGACGACGGCAGCTGTGGTGAAGCAGTCGTTGTACTTGGCTTTCAGCGAGTTGTATGCGGACTTTGTCTCGTTGACGCCGAGGTCGCCCACGATGAGTACGGGCAGGCCTTCGGTGTTGATTTCGTCTATGGCTGTGCGGACGCGCGATGCCGACGAGGTGGCGATGCTGTTTTCTGTGGAGAAGCAGAAGTTGAAGACGTAGAAGGCTTTGCCGTCTTTCCTCATCTTCGCCCAAGAGCAGGTGCTGCCTTCAGGCATGTTCTCCACCATGTTGCATGTGTCGAGCTCGACGGTTTTGTTGTAGAGGATGTTCTGTGCCAGCTTGTAGGTGAGCACACTCGTCAAGCCAGAGTTTATTTTGGACCTTATTGCGGACTGTTGCGTTGTAGTGGCTCCTTGCAGTCCCAGCACGTCGGGCTGTTCGTACCTGAAGAGATTGCTGATGTGCACCTGGCGCTCCGTCCACTTGTCTTTACCGTCGCCGTAGAGTTTCTCCTCGGTGTTTGTGGTGACATAGAAACTGCCGATGTATAGGTTCTGTGCTGTGACACAGACGGTCATCAGGGATATGATGATGAATGCGATAGACTTTCTCATGGCTATTTCAGTACTTTCTTTCCGTTTATAATGTTGATACCTTTTTGCATCTTGCTCAGGCGCTGACCGGCAAGATTGTAGATGCCCGAGTTCTTCAGGCTGCTGGCAGCAGCCGTTTCGGTGATGCCTGTGTAGATGCCGTCCTGGAAGACGACGACTCCGTGGCGGCTGTCGAGGACGGGATAGTCGTCGTCGCCGATATACTGATACCAGTTGATGTCCGTCTGGTCGCCGTTCAGCTTGTAGCAGACCTCGCCGCTTGCCAGTTGGTCGGCACTGACGGTCTCAGCAGCAATCATGTTCTCTCCGCTGGTGCTGGGAGCACTGCCAGCAAGCATGTAGTTGTTCTCGAACTTGGATTTAGCATGGGAACGCAGGCGACCGACGAAGGCACCGCCATACGTAGGCGTACCCTCGGACATCTGTACTTTGCCTACATTGAGGCAGTTGAAGATGCCTGTGAAGATGTCGTTGTTGGCATAACCACAGATGCCGCCTATATAGCAGTCAGCGTTGGCAAAGGTGAGTGTGCCATAGTTGGCGCAGTTCTCGTAGAGGCAGTTCTCGTTGGAGTAGCCGCCAATGCCTCCGAAGCAGTCCGTGTTGTCGGACGTCTCGGTCAGAGTGCCGTCGAAGGAGCATCTTCTGGCAATACTGCCCGTGCGCAGGCTGCCGCATACGCCAGCGATGTGATGGATGTCTGTATCTGTAGTTGCAATGTTGAGCGAGGAATGGACGTCGGAAATGGTGCTGCCTTCAGCCCATCCCACAACGCCTACACCCGAGGCTCCGGAGATGCAGGTGATGTCTCCGCTCAGGCTAAAGTTCTGTATGGTGGCGTTTTTCACAAAGCCGAAGAGCCCCATCCTGCTTCCCGAGACATACGGCAAAGAGAAACCTGTCACGCAGTGCCCCTGTCCGTCGAAACTGCCGGTGAAAGGCGTGTTGACCGTCCCGATAGGCTTCCAGCCAGCCATCTCCGTCATGTCAATGTCGTTCAGCAGGACAGCCTCAGCAGAACCATTCTGCTCGAACCCGCCCACACCATTGACAATGTTTGCGAATGACTGCAATTCCTCAGGCGTGGAGATTTGGTAAATGCCATCCACAGCCGTTGGCGGTGTCGTGGCAATCTCTGTCGTCGGAACTGTCGTCTTGTAGGCCAGCTTCGTAAATACGGGGCAGTGGTCGGAATAGTGTCTCTCCTGATAGGTTGCCGTACCGCTCGTGGAATAGTAACATGGGTTAAGCACGGCATAGATGTTAGCAGTGAAGGCATCCTTCGTGTAGAAGATATGGTCGATGCGCCGCAGTTCTCCCGATACTGTGCTGTAGTTGCCTGCGTTGAAGCCCGGGCATGTGCCGTTCGTGATGAACTTAGCCTTGGCCTTCTCATAGCTGTCGTAGAGGAAACCCGAGTCGTGGAACAGCCTGTAGGCTTCACCTGTCTGCACGGCATTATAGTCGCCCGTGATGATGATAGGTGCTTTTATGCTTCCCACGATTTCCGTAATCTTCTGCCTTATCAGATAGTAGGACTGCTGTCGGTTCGTCTCGTCGAGGTCCAGATGAGTGTTGAAGTGATAGAGAATCACGTGGGCCTGCTTGTCATAGAACTTGCCCCACGAGCAGATACGCTTGTACGTGGTGCTTCCGCCTGCACTGGGGAAGCCCTTCGAAGGCTTGTAGGGCGTGTCGCTCAGCCAGAAGTCACCATTGTCGAGCAGCACCAGGCGTTCCTTACGATAGAAGATGGCAGAGAATTCTCCACCTGTACCGCCGTCGTCACGCCCCACGCCGATTCGGCCATAACCGGTCAGCCCGTTCGCCAGATCAGTCATCTGTGCGATCAAGGCCTCCTGCACACCAAGCAGGTCAGGCTGTTGGAAGTTGACAAGATTGATGAGGTAAGTGCGTCGGGTTGTCCAGCCGTTGCCCGCATCGTTGTCCCCCGAGTTCTTGTTCCTGACATTGTAGGTACAGACGTTGAGGTCTTGTGCTTGTGCCGAAAGGATAGCCAGCAGCACAAAGATTAAGTGTAATAGTTGTCGTTTCATGTAGTTTATTGATGATAGATTGCTAGTCAGTGAAATCAAATTCAAGTTGAGGCGAGCCAAGCAAGTTGAAGGTCATTCGGTGGTAGGGCGTCGTGCCGTGCTCGCGTATGGCCTGCCGATGTGCCGGTGCAGGGTAGCCCTTGTTGCTGTCCCAATGATAAGCCGGATATTCTTCGTGCAGTTTCTTCATGCAGTCGTCCCTGTATGTTTTTGCCAGGATGCTTGCTGCTGCGATGCTCATGTACTTGCCGTCGCCTTTGACGATGGTGGTGTAGGGCAAAGCCTCCCCCCGTCCCCCTCCTAAAAGAGGTGGAGCATATGGCTTGAAGCGGTTGCCATCGACGATGATCTCCTCTGGCCGTATCTTAAGTCCGTCGAGGGCACGATGCATGGCAAGTATGCTGGCACGCAGGATGTTTATCTTGTCTATCTCCTCGTTGCTCACGATACCTACAGCCCAAGCCACTGCCTCACGCTCTATGACTTCTCGCAGAGCATAGCGCTTCTTCTCGCTAAGTTGCTTGGAGTCGTTGAGAAGGTCGCTCTTGAAGTCTTTCGGCAAGATGACGGCAGCCGCATAGACCGGACCAGCCAGGCAGCCTCTGCCTGCTTCGTCGCATCCTGCTTCGATGACATCTTTATGATAGTATGGCTCAAGCATATTGGGTTATTTCTTGACGATGGCTCTGATAATGAACCAGAAGTGCCGGATGACGGTTGCCCACCAGCCGTAATAGTGCGTCATGATGCGGAAGCGCTCCTTGAGCGATGCCTGGTGGTTGCGTGTCGTCATGCCTTCGTTGAGGTAGTCCGTCAGCACGAGATGCGTGTTTACTATCCTGATGCGACGACGATTAGCGCGGCGTATGATGCGGATGCACCAGTCGAAGTCGGCAGAGTAACGATAGTCGAGGTCATAGGGTTCTTGCTTCGCTATGTCAGTACGTACATAGAACGACTGGTGGCAGACCAACATGCCATTGAGGAAGCTCTTTTGTGTAAGATTCTCTGGCGGCGTGAGTCTGCGGCGACGCAGGAAGTTGCCGTCATTGTCGACGATGTGTGTGTCGCCATAGAGGATGGCTGGATGTCTGTGTCCACCTTTTGTCCATTGTGCTTGCTCGGCAAGGGCAGTGATGGTGTCGGTACTGTGTAGGCAGTCTCCTGCATTGAGGAAGACAATGTAGTCGCCTGTTGCGGCAAGCAAAGCCTTGTTCATCGCATCATAGAGTCCGTTGTCGGGCTCGCAGATGAGGCGTATGTTGTGGCGTGCCTGATTCTCCTCGACATAGCGTTGCACCAGGGAGAGCGTATGGTCTTTGGAGCAGCCGTCGATGATAAGATGCTCGATGCGGGCATAGTCTTGCGAGGCAACACTCTTCAAGGTTCGTTCGAGGGTTGCTTCTGCGTTGTATGTTACGGTTGCTATGGTAAAGAGAGGCTTCATGCTATGCCTGATAGAGTTTGATGTATTGTTGTGCTACGTGTGTCTCGCCATAAGCATTGGCAGCCTTGTGGTGTGCTGCTTCTCGCATGTCATGGCTAAGGACGAAGCGTATGCCTTCTGCCAGGTCTGCAGCATCCTGATAGCGAGCTACATAGCCATTGCTAAGGTGGTCAATCATCTCGGGGATGCCTCCGACATTGAACCCCACGCAAGGTGTGCCGCAACTCATGGCCTCGGCAATCGTATTGGGCAGGTTGTCCTGCAGGCTTGGCGTGACGAAAACATCGGCAGCGCTGTAGAGTTTGGGCATCATCTCTTCGCTGACAGAGCCAAACCGGAAGGCTTTAATGCCGTCGGGCAAGGGTATTTGTTCAGAGTCTTTGCCCACGATGATGAGTTGCAGGTTGTCTCCTTGAAGTTGTTGGAGGGCTTCGACGAGGAAGGTGATGCCTTTGCGCTCGTCGGTTACCTTTTGACTGCAGAAGAGGAGCAGCCGTTTGTCTTTGGGAAGAGCGAGGGTCTGGCGGGCTTGCAGCATGTCGATGGGATGGAAAAGGGCAGCGGGAACACAATTGTTGATGTGCTCAATGCGTTCTTCCGGCAGTGCCTTTCGTGCTTCTTCGGCAATCCAGTTGCTACAACCAACAAAGATGGGGTGCCAGCGCTGGTACATTGCACGCTTGCGCGCGTATATATAATAAGGTAAGGAGCCACAGAGCAGAGAACACTTCCGGCACTCCTTCTCCTTGCATTCGCCTCGATAATGACATACGCCGAGGTAGGCCCATTCGTCGTGCAATGTCATGACGACGCGTTTGCCACTGCGCATAATATTGCCCATTTCATCGAGAGAAAGCATGCCTTGATTGACCCAATGCAGGTGCACGACGTCTGCCTCTTTGAACTCTTTCGTGTCTGTTATGCTGATGCCAACATTGGCGATGTCTGCTTGCCATAGGCGTGAGAGTCGGAAACCACAACGAGGCAGGATGGCAAGGCGTTCCAAGAGCTTCGGCAACTTGTTTCCCACCTTGACGACCGTTACGGCATCCGACTGCTTGTCGCGCACCATAAGCTTTGCCTTAATGCCGTTAGAGACGAGGGCTTCCATGAGTCGTCGGGCAGCAATGGCGCCTCCGCCACTTCGTTCGCTGGTGCTTATGAGCAGGACCTTCATCGGTAAGCCTCCTTCCCCATCCATTTGCGGATGCGATTGCCTATAGCCTTGATGATGAATTTGAAGTTCCCGTAACGCAGATTAAGGGCAAATTCCTCGATGGAACGGGCGATTTTTGTCATTGGGCACATCCATCCCATGATGCGATATGCACGGTGACGATAGGCAACATGCTCCATGATGTAGGGTGGATGAACGAGGTTGTGACCTTCGGGCAATTCGAAGCGTTGCATGGTGAAGATGCGTCGGTAGCCTCGAGGCATTGTCTCGAGTGAGCCGCCGAAGTGGGTGCTGTCAGCTGTGGCACCGAGGTTGTTGACCATGTTCTTAGCGGGAACGATGGCAAGTCCGCCCGATAGGAGCATGTGCGACCAGAATATGGTCTCGTAGAAGGCTTTGCCTTGCTCACGATGCTTGCGGCACATCGGCAGGAAGTCGTCGCGATAGCCTCGCTCACGTATCAGTTCCTCAAGTTGACGGACGGCGACTGGGTTGTCGAGCCAGGTATAGTGTTCATCCCATTGATCTATGACGCGCCGCCAGGAAGCCCAGCCCCAGATGCTAAAGTTGGTTGTGAAGAAGTAGTCGCCTTGTACATCTCTGGTTTGTTCCTCGACGTTGAAACCGCTTATCATTGTGATGCGCTCATCGTTCTCATAGCGGTCGAGCATCTCTTTGCAGAAGGTAAAGAAGCTTAAGCTGGGGACATCGTCGTCCTCAAGCACGACGCACTTCTCGACGTGGCTGAATGCCCATTTCTGCGAAATGTATTCCGAGGGGTCGCAGCCGTAGTTCTTCTCTTGGAAGAGTGTTTCTACCTGACATTCCCAGTCCACCTGCGCCACTATATCTCGGCAAGCCTGTATGCCGAGCATGTCTGCTTCGCTTCGTGGACCGTCCTGATAGAGGAACAGGCGTGACGGCCGAGCCATCCTGACTTGCTCGAAGACTTGACCGAGTTGCTGAGGCCTGTTAAAGAACAGAATCAGCACCGGAATATCGACAAGATATGGTTTCATGTCCGCAAAGTTACGAAATTTCATCTAATAATGTATGTAGGATATCGTAAAAAGTTGTATATTTGCATGCGAGAGAGTGCGAAGATGCATTCTTTTGACGAAACTAACACACTAAAACGAACAGACTTATTAACCTAAGATGCCAGAGAAAGGGCTTCTTGAAGATTAAGAATACTACATGAGACGCTTTTTATTTGCAGCAGCCCTGCTGATGACTTTGTGTTGTTGTACGGAAGACATAGACATGTCGTCAAGATATGTCTTCGAAGGCAAGACTATTACTCAGTATCTGGAGAGCAAGGAGTACTATAGCGAGTATTTGCGCTTGCTTGGCAAGGTACCCTTGAGTGCGTATTCGAAAACGACGTTGAAGCAGTTGTTGTCGGCCCGTGGACATTATACGGTGTTTGCTCCGACGAATGATGCCGTGCAGGCTTATCTGGACTCTCTTTGCCGTAAAGGCATAATTACTGAACCTTCGTGGGACGGTTTTACGGATCAGCACACGCTGGACAGCATTGAGAAGGTTATTGTGTTCAACAGTGTCTTGGATAGTGGTGACCAGTATGCTTATGATGTTACGGACTTCCCCAAGCATGAGCACGAGTTTGGCCTCTCGAACATGAACAACCGCAAGTTGCGTGTCTTTTATGGCCAACACGACTTGGACAGCATAAGCATAGATGGTGTGGCAGTTGTGTCGAAGACGAACCGAGGGATTATCCTTACAAACGGTTATGTGCATCAGGTGGAGGGTGTGGTTGCGCCGAGCGATGGTCGTTTGGGCGACTTCATGCGTATGTGGTCAAAGGATCCCAAGAGCGGATACAGCGTGATGTCGCGTCTGATATTGGCTTGTGGGCTGGAAGACACGCTTAATGCCTATCGTGATGAGACGTGGGAACACCTGTACTTGACTGGCCAGGTGAAGGATTTGCCTAAGCATACCTCTGTCGGTCAGGTGGGAACCATTCCTCAGCATCGTTATTATGGCTTTACGCTTTTTGCGGAGACAGACCGTTTTTGGGAAGAGAAGTTGGGGAAGAGTGCTGATGAGATTAAGGTGACCGACATTTGCGACTTCCTGCGCGAGTCGGGCCTGTTCGATTATGTGGCCGGCACTCTCTTCGACGATGACTATACGAACGAGATGAATGTGCTGAACCAGTTCGTCACGTACCATCTCCTGCCACAGCGCATTGGCAGGGAGAAGCTGGTGGTTCACTACAATGAACTGGGTTACAGTTACACCTCTTCCACGGCGCCTACGATTTCCATCATGGATTATTACCAGACGATGGGCATTCCCCGTTTGTTGAAGACCTTTGAGAGCAGGGAGAGTAATGGTATCTATTTGAACCGTTTCCCCATGTTGAGGAACGGACGCGGCCAGTTCGGCCTGGCTCGCATGAATGCCAATGACTATCATGAGAGCGGCCAGTTCCACCGTCTGAAGGGTTCCAGTGCCTTCCCGAACGAGAATGAAGGTGTCCGTGTCTTGACCTACAATGAGGCAGGAACTGATGCTACCAGTGTGGCCAATGCTGTGGTGTATCCTATTGACAACTTGCTTGTCTGCACGGAGAATGTGTGCAACCAGATAGGTAGCGAGCGTATTCGTATCGATGCGGGCTGTATGATGCCGGAACTGATGAACAATGACATCCGAGCACCCCGTGCCAACTACGTTTATGGAGCTACCAGCGTACGAGCCATACCGACGAATTACCCATACATAGCAAATGTGGAAATACGAGAGGGCACACTCTTCTATTTCCTTTCGGGATACCCATCCCCTTATCACAACCTTCAGGGTGATGAGTTCAACATCATCGGGCGTTACGATTTCTCGATGAAGTTGCCTCCCGTTCCTCGTGCAGGCCAGTATGAGATTCGCTTTGGCGTGGCTACGGGTTCGCGCGTGCGTTCTATGGCGCAGGTGTATTTTGGAGCCGAGCGCGACAAGATGTATGTCACTGGCATTCCTATGGACTTGCGTATCGGTGGACTGGAGATGAGGATTGGGCCTACGACGCTGCCGTCGGATGTAGGTTGGGAAGAGGATACCGACGACGAGGAGTATAACGACCAGGTTACGAAGACGATGCGCACGAAGGGCTTCATGAAGGCTCCTAACTCGTGGAGCAACCAATTTGGAAGCAGCAGGTCTGTGCGTAATGACCACTTCATGTCGCGCCGCATCATAATGAGCACTTACCTGCAGCCTTACAAGAACTACTACATCCGCTTCAAGTCTGTACTTGAAGAGGAAGCCAAGGAGTTCTACATGGACTACTTCGAATACGTGCCGAAGGAGGTTTACGACAATCCCGAGGAGTCGGAGGATATCTGGTAAGGACTGGAGCCGTTTCTTATAAGCACTATCTCTTTGGATGAAGAGGTAGTGCTTTTTTGTTAAGGAGGCTGTGCTCTCTTCCAACTCCCCTATAGGGCGCCAGTCACTCCCCTATAGGGCGTTGGTCATTCCCCTATAGGGCGTTGGCTGTTCCTCTATAGGGCGTTGAGTATCCCTCCCTGAAGGGTGAATGAGGTCAGCCAGAGGTTCAGGGTCGCCACGCCAGCCACGAGCAGCAGTGCGAGCAGGAAAAGGATGGTGGTCAGCAGGGTTCGGCTGAGCGAGAAATAGTGCGCGATGAGCGGGCTGGCACTGCAGACGAGCAATGCCATCGTGGTCTGATAGTGCGCGGGTTGCAGGGCGAGGAATGCCATCAAGAGCAACGTCTGCGACACATATATATAAAGTATCATGCGCACGCGTATCTTGTCGTCGTAGTTGGTGCTCAGGTAATGCAGGATACTTATGATGCTGAGCAATGCGATGACGCCTGCGGAGACTTGCCAGACGAATGGTAACGATGCGAGAAGCTCGACGCTGGGCATCTCCAACTGTGCCATATCGGTCATCCTCGCCACGAAGCTCTGCATGTCTCCCATGACGAAGCACCAGACGGCATAGCACCAATAGGGTACGATGATGCCCAGCACGCCTGCCCAAAACGCTTTGCCCGTCAGGGTGCGAAGGAAGATGGCCAGGTAGAGAAAGAAGGGAATCGCCATCGCCAGCATGACTGGCGCACAAAAGCTGCCTATGCCGAGCATCAGGAAGGCGTGGAAGACGAGTTGCTGAGGGCGGTGACGCTGGTAGCAGCGGAACAGGAGGAGGTAGCTGACGGCCAGGAAGGCGGCTGCGATAATCGGCTCGCCCAAGGGATGCATGAACGACAGACTGGCTGCCAGAATGAGCCAGACGCACGACATCATGCGGGTGCGGATGCGGATGATGTGTTGCTGGGCGTTCGTCTCCATGACGATGTACGTCGTCAGCAGGCAGAGCACCAGTCCCATGAGGCAGTGCACATCGAATGCCTGCTGCGGCAACCACCACATACCAATTGCGGCAATCGCACAGAAGGGGAGTGTGAACTCGCTCCCTGCAACCTTGTTCTGGAGCCGATTCTGTCTCACGTTTATCTGGTTTAATTCATAATTCTTTGATGTTTTTCTACACAAAGGCGCGCTTTTAATACGCGGAACGCAATTCATAATTCATAGTTATTCCCTTCTGCAAGTGTAGGAAGTAGTCTAATTATGAATTACGAATTATGAATTATGAATTGTTTCAAAGGTCAGCCCCTATGTCTCTGCGGAAGTTCTTGCCCTCGAACATGATCAGTTTGGCATTGGCAAAGCTCTTCTGCAGGGCTTCTTCCTTGTCCTTTCCATAACTGCTTACGGCAATCACTCGCCCGCCGCTGGTGACGAGTTGGCCGTCCTTCTTGGCCGTTCCGGCATGGAAGACGATGCTGCCCCACACGTCTTCGACGCCCGTTATCTCGAAGCCTTTCTCGTAGGAGCCTGGGTAACCGCCGCTCACCAGCATGATGCAGACGGCGGCGCGCTCGTCGAACTCGACCTTTTTCTCTGCCAATGTGCCCGTGGCAACGCCTTCGAAGAGGTCCACGAGGTCGCTCTTCAGGCGCAGCATCACGGTCTCCGTCTCCGGATCACCCATGCGGACGTTGTACTCGATGACCTTCGGGTCGCCTCCTACGTTGATGAGGCCGAAGAAGATAAAGCCTTTGTAGTCGATGCCCTCGGCTTTCAGGCCTTCCACCGTGGGACGGATGATGCGGTCTTCTACCTTTGTCATCCACTCCTTGTCGGCAAACGGGACGGGACTCACGCTGCCCATGCCGCCCGTGTTCAGGCCGGTGTCGCCCTCGCCGATGCGCTTGTAGTCCTTCGCCTCGGGCAGTATCTTGTAGGTCTTTCCGTCGGTCAGGACAAAGACGCTGCACTCGATGCCGTCCAGGAACTCCTCGATGACGACCCGACTGCTTGCGCCGCCGAACATGCCGCCCAGCATTTCGCCGAGTTCCTTCTCTGCCTCTTCCAGCGTGGGCAGGATGAGGACACCCTTGCCGGCACACAGTCCGTCGGCCTTCAGGACGTATGGCGGCTGCAGGGTTCGCAGGAAGGCTTTGCCCTCCTCGAGTGTCTCGCCGGTAAAGGTACGGTAGGCCGCCGTCGGGATGCCATGCCTCTGCATGAAACCCTTGGCAAAGTCCTTGCTCCCTTCGAGCACCGCTCCGGCCTTGCTCGGGCCGATGACAGGGATGTTTCTCAACTCCGCATCGTTCTTGAAATAGTCGTAGATGCCCTTAACCAACGGGTCTTCAGGACCTACCATAACCATCCCTATTCGGTTTCTCAGCACGAAGATTTTGATGCGTTCGAAGTCATCGGCCTTGATGTTGACGTTCTCGCCCACCTCAGCCGTGCCGGCGTTGCCAGGAGCGATGTACAGTTTCTCACACTTGTCGCTTTGATTTATTTTCCAGGCCAGCGCATGTTCGCGCCCGCCGCTGCCTAATAAAAGAATTCTACTCATGTTATTTGTGATTGGTTAGGGGTTGGAGAGGGGCTTTAGATAGTCTTCAAAGTATTGCGTTATCCTCTCGTGCAGGTGGACGCTCTTATGGCCGGCCATGTTGTGGCCCTCGCCTGGATAGACGAAGAAGTCGGGCTGCGTGCCGGCTTCTGCACAGGCGTTGAGGAACTGCAGGCTGTGCTGGGGAACACACGTGGGGTCGTTCATGCCGATGATTATCTGCAGTTTTCCCTTCAGGTTCTTAGCCTTATTGATGCAACTGGCCTGCTCGTAGCCCTCGGGATTCTGCTCGGGCGTGTCCATGTAACGCTCGCCGTACATCACTTCATACCACTTCCAGTCGATGACCGGGCCGCCTGCCACGCCCACTTTGAACGCGTCGGGATAGGTCGTCATGAGCGATGTCGTCATGAATCCGCCGTAGCTCCAGCCGTGCACACCAAGCCTGTCGGCATCCACGTAAGGCAGCGACTTCAGGAACGCCACGCCTTGCATCTGGTCTTTCATCTCCTCCTGACCCAAATGGCGGAAGGTAACTTGCTCGAAGTCGCGGCCTCTGTCCTCGCTTCCTCTGTTGTCGAGGATGTAGAGGATATAGCCTTTCTGTGCCATATACGTTTCCCAGGAACGCGAGCCCCAGTGCCACGATGCCTCGACATTATGGGCGTGCGGGCCGCCATAGACGTAAACGACGGTCGGATACTTACGGCTCGGGTCGAAGTCCATCGGCTTGACCATGCGCCAGTAGAGTGTCGTCTGGCCATCTGCAGCAAGGATGGTGCCTTGCTCAAATATGGGTTGATACCAACCTTCCCACGGGTCTTTAGCCGTTCTTTGCAGGCTCTGCTTGCCAGTCTTCGTGTCGGTCACGGCGCAGGCACGCGGCAAAGTTGGTTCTTGCCAAGTGTCGATGAGGTAACGCCCATCGGCAGAGAGCTGCGCAGAGTGGCATCCGCGACCATTGTCGAGCAAGGTTCTCTTCTTTGTCTTCAGGTCGAGACGGTAGATGTTGCGCCCTAAATCACCTGCTTCCTTAGTGATGATGATGGCACTCTTCGTGGCAGGACAGAAGCCGACAAGCTCTTTCACGACCCACTTACCGCTGGTGAGTTGGCCGAGTTCCTTGCCCTCGATGTCCATCAGATACAGGTGCTTGAAGCCATCCTTCCAGCTCCAATAGATGAACTTGCTGCTGTCCCAAGGTAAGAAGGTAATAGGGTGGAGGGGCTCGACGTACTTGTCGGAACTCTCCTCGCGCAGGGTGCGGAGCTTACGACCTGTTGCGGCATCGTAGGCATCGAGTGTCGTGTGGTTTTGGTCGCGGTTGAGCTCGTATAGATAGAGCGTCCTGCCGTCTGGTGCCCATGCAATGTTGGTGAAGTATCTGTCAGTAGGATCGCCCAGGTCGAGGTAGATGGTCTTGCCCGTTTGGAGCGAGAAGATGCCAATCGTGACCTTGTGCGAGGTCATACCAGCCATGGGATATTTGTCGGGAGCGAGTGTTGCCTCGCGCTCGAAAGTATTGACCTGTGGGTAATCTGCCACCATGCTTTGGTCCATGCGATAGAAGGCGAGCTGCTGTCCGTCGGGGCTCCAGAAAGTTCCCTTATAGATGCCGAACTCGTCGCGATGCACGCTTTGACCGTACACAATCTCCCGCGAGCCGTCGCTCGACAGCTGATGTTCGGTGCCGTCGGCAGCCAGGACGAACAGGTTATTGTTGCGCAGGAACGCAACAGCGCCGGAGGCCTTGCAGAATTCCAGTTCCCCGTCGTGTCGCGAACGCTTGTTTGCGTCGAGATCGACCGTTTCGCCTTCGATTGTCTTGCCCGTTTTGGGGTCGATGACGACAGGCTTTGTCTTGTCGGCAGCATCGATGAGTCGGTTCCCGTCCCAGCGCAGTTGCCATCGTTCGGGGTAGAACTTCGAGGCATTCTTCCCGCCGAAGTTAAGTTCTTCGAGTGTGAAGAGCTTTTGGGCGAAGAGGGAACCGGTCGTGGAGAGCATGAGGAGTGATAGAATAAGGTATTTAATCTTCATCGTCATAGCGTTTCTTTCCATATTTCTTAACGGGTTTATTCTTGTCGAACGGCTTGCGGTCTGAGCGGAAATCCTTGCGTGCGTCGCCTCGGAACTCCTTGCGCTCGCCTCGGGATTCCTTGCGGAAGTCGCCCCGCTTGCTGTCTCTGCGATAGTCTTCGCGGTCCTTCTTGCGGGTGAAACGCTCGCGGGGATCGTCCTCGAGGCGTTCCTTGAAGTCACGATGCTGCTTGAATCTTTTGCGATCCGCCATCATGCGACGCTCCTGAGCCGTCTTTATGTCGCCTCCTCCGGCACGCATCTCGTTGAATTTCCCGCTGAACATCTGGTACTTGCGCAGTTCGCATTCGAGGCTTCCGTTGTAGAGCGGCGTGCGAAGCGACGGCTTGAGTCCGATTTGGTCGAAGCATTCCTCGCGATAGCTGAGCACCCATGCGTCGTTACCCGTAAAGTCGTGTTTGAACTTGCTGCCTATCATCTTGTAGAGGCCCAGCAGGTCGGGCGCCGAGATACGCTCGCCGTAAGGGGGATTGGTGATGATGATGGCTTTCTCCGCGGGCTGCTTGAAGTCGGCAAAGTCCTGCTGTTGGATGGTGATTTCCTTGCTCAAACCAGCCGCTTTAACGTTTGTCGTGGCGATGGCAACAGCGTTGTGGTTGATGTCGTAGCCGTAGATGTGATGTTCGAACTCATGCTCGCGTGACTCATCCTCGTAGATGCTGTCGAAGAGTTCCTGGTCGAAGTCGGGCCACTTCTCGAAGGCATATTCCTTGCGATACACGCCAGGAGCGATGCCGCGGGCAATCAAAGCGGCCTCGATGGCTATAGTGCCGCTGCCGCACATCGGGTCGATGAGGTCGCATTCGCCCTTCCAACCTGTCAGCATGATAATGCCGGCAGCGAGGACTTCATTCAGTGGAGCCTCTACCGTCTCCTGTCGGTAGCCACGACGATGCAGGCTTTCTCCGCTCGTGTCGAGCGAGAGGGTGCATTCGTACTCTGCGATGTGGATGTGGAGCTGCAGGTCGGGATTGGTGACGCGGATGTTCGGACGCTCTCCCGTACGCTCCCTCATCTGATCGACAATAGCGTCTTTCACCTTGTAGGCCACGAACTTAGAGTGCCGGAACTCTTGGCTGAAGACCACACTATCCACGGCGAACGTGGTCTCGTTGGTCAGGTAGTTGGTCCAATCGATTTGCTGCACAGCCTCGTACACCTCGTCGGCCGAGGTGGCGCGGAAGTGCTTGATGGGCATCAGGATGCGGATGGCCGTGCGGAGTTGGAAGTTCGCGCGATAGAGCAGCTCCTTGTTTCCGGTGAACGACACCATGCGGCGTCCTATCTGTATGTTGTTTGCGCCGAGGTCTATAAGCTCCGTCGCGAGCACAGTTTCAAGGCCTTGGAAGGTCTTGGCTATCATTTCGAACTCTTCTCCGGCATTGCTTGCGGGAGTCTTCCACTTGGGATTTTCCATTTTCTTTCTTATTTTGTGGGAGTTAAAGGAGTTAAAGAAGTTATCGCTCGCTTTGCTCGCTGGGGAGATAAAGGACAATAGCTTTAATCGTTGTCAATGGTATCGTCTTTAACTCCTTTAACTTCTTTGACTTCCTTAACTTCCTTAATTCTCATTTCCTCTACAGGCATCCCCAGTCTTCGGGCCGTACCACTTGGCTCTTCCGCCTTTTGGCTTGGACGATTTGCTCGCCTGGCTTGGTGCTTTCGGTTACCCAGACGTTGCCGCCTATCACGGTTCCTTTGGCCAAGGTGATGCGTCCGAGGACCGTCGCGTTACTGTAAACGATGACGTTATCCTCGAGTATCGGGTGGCGGGGAATGCCTTTGATGGGATTGCCGTTGTCGTCCAGCGTGAAACTCTTCGCGCCGAGCGTAACGCCCTGATACAGTTTGACGTAGTTGCCGATGATGCAAGTCGCTCCGATCACCACGCCTGTTCCGTGGTCGATGGTGAAGTGATGACCAATCTGGGCACCCGGATGGATGTCGATACCCGTTTCGCTGTGAGCCATTTCGGTAATGATGCGAGGTATCAAGGGCACGCCCAGCAGCAGGAGCTCGTGGGCGATTCGGTAGCAGGTGAGTGCCTTGATGACGGGGTAGCAACTGATGATCTCACCATACGAATCGGCAGCCGGGTCGCCGTTGTAGGCTGCCTCGACATCGGTGGCCAGTATCTGGCGCAGTTCTGGCAGCCAAGCGATGAACTCGCCGGTAATCGTCTGTGCCTTTTCGGTGAGTTTGCACGTCTCCACCGGCTCGGTTCTTTGGAAACAGAGGCCTGCCAAAACCTGTTGCGTGAGCAGGTGGCTAAGGCGGTCCAGGCTGACGCCGATGTGATAGGGGAGTGTCTCGCGACTGAGGAGAGACTTGCCGTAGAAGCCGGGGAACAGAATGGCACGGCAAAGGTCGATAATCTCAGCCAGTGCAGGGGCTGATGGAAGTGGGTCGCCCTCGCTGACTTCGCGGAAAAGGCCGTGCAGCGATTCGGGCTCCGAGAGCTGGCTGACGGTCTGCTTCAGCTGCTCGTTGAGTTCGTTTGGACTCATGGCTTTGAGTGCTTTACAATAAATGATGGTGCAAAGATACGACTTTTAATTGAAAATTGAAAATTGAAAATTGAAAATTATCATATTGCGGGTCAAAAAGCGTACCATCATGAATAAACCCGCACAGCAAGCCGCGCAAGCCGATGCGGCACTTCGAGTGTGTCCGTTCTACATGCCCCGTTGCTCGACTTGGCACGTTAACTTTGTTGCACATACATGTATATGCAATTGCACATACATGTACTTGCAATTGCATATACATGTAGTTGCAATGAATCCAACAGCCTGTGTCGGGCTGTGAACTGTGCTGTATGGCCTGAAAAGACAGGGTGTGTAGGCTGACTCTACTTGACGAGTTTGCGGCCTCGCTGAATGTAGATCTGACGGTTGGCTGCCGACGAGGGTCGTTCTGACACTTTCCGGCCGGTCAGGTCGTACAGGGAATCGTCCGTCGTGGCTGGCTTCTCGACTGGAGACGTCACGGCGGTTGGGTCTTCGTCGTCAAGCAATCCGAGTTCCGTGAGCTTGTTGAACATCCTCTGAGCCGCGTCGGCACAACCTGCGGCGTCGAAGTGAAGGACGTCGGAGCCGAGTTTGCAGTCGCTCATATCCACGACATGGAAGTTCGCATCCTCTGTCGCAAGTTGCAGGACAGCCTGCTCCACGACGGCGTTATACTGCGTGCTGCTGCGATTGACGGTGCCCGCGATGAAGGGAAGGGTTGCGTAACTCTGGTCGCCTGTCTTGTTGACGAGGTAGGAGCGGAGGTAGGAAACGAGTTGGCGAAGGTTGTCGTGATAGGCGGCAGCCTGTGTTCGGTCGGATTCTCCTTGGTGCCACATGATGCACTTTATCTGGTAGCCCTCCTCGAGTTGGCTCAGGATATTGTCTATGCAAAGCCCGATGTTCTCCGTGAACTCCAAGGCAAGTGAGTGGCCGCTGCGTGGTGCGGCAGTCGAAAGCCAGTCGGGATCGGCATTCCACCACAGGTTGCCCGTGCTGGTGCAGCGTGGGTCGATGGCCGTTCCGCCTCGGCTCTCCTTGATGACAAAGAAGCGTTCTTGCAAGGCTTCCTCAATGAGATGATAGACGATGGCGTCGAATCCACATCGGGATGTCGTGTTGTTGTCGGTGTAGGGCATGTATGGAGCGAACTTTCCGCCGAACATCTGCCAGGCTTCTTCCGTGCCGTTCGCGTAGCTCCAGTAGCAGAACTTGCTTCCTTCATTATTGGCATAGTTCTGAATATACTGTGGCATGGTGCCGATTGCGGCACGTCCGTCGGCATTACTCTGCCCGCCCATCAGGAAGACTTTGCGAGGCGGAAAGGCGTAGCCGGGCTGCAGCGAGCCGCAGACAATGCAGTGACCCTTCTCGAACTGGTGGCCTGCAACGACCAGCCCTTCGTCCTCGTTCGAGAAGAACGACTCGCCGGAAATCAAGGTTCCGTTGCAGTTAGACCTTCCGCAAAGGAAGACCTTCGGGCCATTCCCAAGGGGAAGCGGCGCGTCGTCGCTGCCCAATGTCTGCCGCCAGACGTCGGAGGATTGTCCGCGCGACAGGAAGTAGCACAGCTCGCCGCTCGTCAGGGGAGCAGACGTCACCCAGTCCTTCTTGATGCCCTGCGTGTAGGTGGAATTCTTGTAGAGGTCGAAGATGTTTCGGACGACAGAGGAACCGCCGTGGCGCACCATGTTGCGCTTGTCGCCGTCGATGCCCGTGAGGCGGCCCGTGTTGTAGCAATTCTCCACGAGCGAGCCGCTGTTGTCGCCCAGCCAACCTGCTATCGTGGCCGATTCGCCTGAGCCTCGGATGATTCCCTTATTGATACAATTGCGGATATGAATGGCCGGATGGGGACTCATGCTGCCTCCCAAGATGCCGCCCACCGCGGTGCTCGTGCCCGTGATGTTCGCCTCGTTGATGCAGTTCTCGATGATAATCGGGTCGCCCGTAATGGTTTGAGCAAAGGCAGCAATGCCTCCCACACGTTGTTTGCCGTTGATCAGGCACGACTTATCAATGATGAGATTGCTGATCCTCGTGCCTCCGCCTCGCAATCCGCCGAAGAATCCTTGCAAGTCCTTCGTGGTGCGCAGCCTGAGATTGAGTATGCGATGACCCTGTCCGTCGAACCTGCCGTTGAACTTCGTCGCGTCGCTCACCCCGATTGGCGTGTGCGTGACACCCGTGAAGTCGATGTCGCCGGTTATTTTTCCCCACAGGAAGATATTGTTTCCGCCCTGGTTCACTTGTGCAGAGAACCATTCGACATTGCCCGCGTTGCTGAGCAAATACCAGCCGTCTTGCAAGGTGGCTGGCTGATATGGCTCGCTGCAATCGGCATCGGTGCAGATCCCGTTGTCGTTGTAATTGTGTGCCGAGACCTCAGAAAGTATGGCGAAAAGACCGATGAAACCAATGATTATTGACCTGAAACGTGGTGTCATAGCATGTGATGTTAGTGGATTCTTTGCGCAAAAGTACGAAGAATAATTGACATAACAAGGAAGAAACACAGAAAAAGCAATCCCGCGTCAACTCTTAACGAGTGACGCGGGATTGTTTTATATTGCCTTATTGGCTTTTAGAAGTCGTCGCCAAAGGAGTATTCCTTTACAGAAAACTCTCCATTGTACTCCTCATCAGAAGGAGTGACTCCTTGCGAATCGTTGCTGATGTTCAGTTGGCTTGCTGCAATCAGCATTTCGCATTGTGCAAGCTCTACTGTCGTCTGCGGTGTGATATATGTCTTCTTCATTACTTCAATACCTTCTTACCGTTAATAATGTTAATACCCTTCTGCATCTTCTGGATGCGCTGACCGGCAACGTTGTAGATGGCATCATCTGTTGCATGCTGTCCGTCGATCGCCTGAATAGCGGTTGCATCCTCTCCGTCGAAGGAGAGAGCCTTCACCTCTGATGCAGTAGGCACATCGAAGTAAGCACGGAAGCCCTTGATGCTGGCTGTCGAACCGGCCTTCATGATATGTCCATCTGTCGTCACGCCATAGATGATGTCGTCAGTATTGCTCTTTGTCCACTGACCTGCTGCTATGGGGGCGTATGTACCGCGTAGGTAAACGCCATTCTTGCTATAGAGGAACGGCTCTTCATCGACACTCTTGATGGTGATGTCGGTCAGCTCTATGTCTTCTGTAATGGCTGTCGGAACATAGATGATGTAGGGATAGCTTGCAGTCAGCTCGCTTGTTGTAGAGAAGTTAAGCTCGCCATTCACATAACTGTTGAAGGTGTATGCCTTGGCACCCGTGCCGAAGAAACCTTCCACATCGTCGATGGTGAAGGGCAGACAAACGGTGTTCCAACCTGCAGCGAAGGTGCGCTTCAGGGTAACGAAGTCGTATGTGCCAGACCAAACTTCATCGGAAGAATTCTCATCGAGCGTATAGTAAGTGAGGGCTGCTACGTAGCGGGTGACGGGGTCTGTGCTGACTGTGCCGCCGGCATACTCAACCTCGATGTGCATCTCGATGCCGTCGGTGGCAGAAGCCGTCGGGGTGGCTGTGATGGTGAGCGTCTCGGTGCCGTTAGCTGCAACAGAGCCTGTGGCTGTGCCAATCACTTCGTTGCCCATGTAGAACTTAGCAGTCACTTCCTCTGCTACGCCACGCATCTCCTTCACAGTGACGGTAGCCTCGAAGCTGCGGCCTTCCTTCATGGTCATGTCCCAGCTCTTGCTCTCGGGGATTGTGCTTGCGGCGATGCTGATGATGTGGTCGGCAAGGTTCAGCTTGAAGCCTTCGAAGTTGTCGAGCAGGTAGTCGTCGTTAGCGAAGCGGAACTGATAGTCGCCTGCCTCGAGGCCGGTGATGGTATAAGTGCCTGCGTCGCCATTGTTGAGGCCAGAGATCGTCTGATAGTCGGCAAAGGCGCTGCCGTCCTTCGACATCTGTATCTTGATGCTGACGTAGTTGGCTGTGGCTTCGTAGTAGAAGGTCAGCTCGTCGCTGGCATCGCTGACGGTCAGGACAGGTGTGGTCAGGTAGTAGCTTGTGGAGCCGTAAGCGTATTTTGCATTAGCAGTACCGCCTTCGATTGTCCAGTTGCTATCTGCATTCCAGCCTGTGGGAACAGTGCCTGCAGAGAAGTCCTCGCTCCAGATGTTCGGGTCTTTCACCTTGGCAGAAGCGTTGAAGTGAACGGCTGCATTAGAGTCGTAGGTCGGGACAACAATGATTTCTGCAGTAAACGTGCCGTAGGTCTCTGCCACGGGAGTGAAGGTTACGTCGAAGGTCTTGCTTTCGCCTGCAGCGATGTCGGTAAGCTGGGCGGGAGCAACAGTAAACTTCTCTTCGTTGGAATAGATGTTGACGGACAAGGTACCTGTGCCTGCATTGGTCACTGTGTAGGTCTTGCTTGTAGCAGCTGTCACTACGCCGAAGTCGGCATCCTCGGCAGGACTTACTGCCAGCTCAGGAGCATTGGCAGCCTTGTCTGTGCCGGTCACGTTGATGACGAAGTCGCCTTCGGTGGTCGTAACGGTAACGGTGGCATCGGAAGCACCTTCGCGACCAGCAACGTATGTGCGGGTAATCACAAGGTCGAAGGGAACAGTTGTGCTGGTTGTCCAGTTGGTGCTGTAGGCAGCTGCGCCTTCGCCTGTGATAGCTACGTTAGTGATTTCGATGGTGCCTGCACCTTCGTTGGTGAAGTTATAGGTGACAGAAGCATCGGTAGAGCAATCGCCGAAGTTGTAAGCAGCGGGAGAGCTTACGGCTGTTTCGCCCAGCTTGACAGAAAGCACGGAAGCGTATGTCAGGCCAGCAATCTCGTCAACGCGGACGTAATAGCCTTTGAACTTGAGATACTTTGTTGTTGTCGGGATGCCAGTCACAACAAGTGTTGTATAGGAGCCGTAAGGAATATCGCTGCGAGAGTTGAACTTCTTGATGAAATCCCAAGAAGTACCGTCGGTAGAACCGTAAACTTCAAGATAGTTGCCATCGTAGTCATCATAACTTGTCGCTGTGATGACAAGCATATCGCCATCTGCAACGGACAGCTTGGGCGTTACCAGTTCGGCAACGGATGTGCAATAAGCCTTGCCTTCGGAGAAGCTCCACTTGTTTGATGCGGCGTTAGTCCAATTGGCAGGCAGCGCGTTATCGTTGAAGTCAACGACCATCAGTCCTTCGGGCAGAACAATGCCGGTCACGGTGAACAGCACGTCAGTCATGCCTGTGGCGCTGACGGTGATGTCGCTGCTCAGTGCGCCTGTCGTAGTGGCAGCCATTGTGATGGTTACTTCGGCGCTTTCGCCAGCAGCGAGACTTGTGGGAGCACCGGTGATGGTGAAGGCTGCGTTGTTCGATGTTACGTTGATGCCTTCCAAAGTAGCATGGCCAGTGTTGGCGATGGTGAATGTCTTGGTCGTAGCAGCTGTGATGACACCGAAGTCAAGCGACTCGGGCTGTGTGACTACCATCTTAGGCTCCTGAGGCAGTTCGCCGCCATAGAACATGCGGATGTCGGCCTGCGAAGCGTTGATAGCAATGTAGTACTGACCGGCAGGTACGCCAGTGAAGCTGAAGGTTTGCCAGTTAGATGGGTCGAGCGTAGGCTCGCTGCCGAAGTTAGTCCAAGTGGTGCCGTCGGCAGAATACTGCATCTGCAGGTGCTGGTAGCTGGTGTTGCTTGTGCTGTAGCCCTTAGCCTCCACGAAGAATGTCTCGCCTTCGCTGACGTTTAGAAGAGGTGTGATGAGGCGTGCATTGCTTGAGAGATACCAAGCGTTGGTGTATGCGCCGTTAGTTTCGTTGTAGTACCATGTGCCTGTTGTCGTCCAGTCTTGGGGAAGAGCGGTGAAGCCCTGCTCGTAGAGCTTGTTGGCGTCGCGGATGGTGCCGCTTACGTTGATGACGAAGGGGTCAATGCCGCTGCCAGCTTCAGGCGTAATGGTAATGGCGCTGCTGCCAGAGGTGCTGGGCATGGTAATGTTCAGAAGCACATAACCAGCACTGCCAGCGGGGATTGTTGGAGCGGTTAATTTTGCACCGAAGTTGCCTGTCTCAGAAACAGACACGCTGAGGTTTGTTGTGCCAGGATTGCTCAGCCTGAAGTAGTGGGTTGTTCCTGGTATGGCGAGGCCAAAGTTATAGTTGTAGCCATTATTTATTGCGGTGGTACCATCTTCTACTACCAAAGCGGGGCCATTAAGAGGAGCAGTAAAGCTGAAATCATCGACATAGAGGCGACCACAATAATTGGAATAATAGTAGATGGCAACATACTTTGTGCCAGCAGGGAAGGAGTTTTCATAGTTTTTCCAACTCGTGCTATTGCTTGTTGTACCATCGTCCCATGTAAAACTGCTCACATCAGTATTCGTTGTAGAGTATCCCACCTTAAAACTTTCGGAATACTGTCCATGACTGACTTTCCACGCAAAGGAAACATCAACACCATTGGAAGCATTCAGTTCCGGGGAAATGAGATATTGTGCATTTGCTCCAGCTGTGTTGAATGAGGAGAAGCGGAAACCATAGCTTCCTGTTTTCTTTGCATCTCCTACAATCTTACACTCGTTGTTGTTCTTTGACAAGCTGGTGCCGAAATACGTTGTCCAACCGTCAGTGTCGAGGTTGTAATCCTCAAAGCCATAGCTATATGGCAATGACTTCTGCGCCATTGTCGCCCCTGCGAAAGAGAGCAACGTAATAAATAATAGAATTACTTTTCTCATTTTAAACATTTAATATAGTATGTTCTTTATACCTTATTATATTATAGTCTTACTTTCACGACCTTGTCAGCAACCTTGATGATATAGAGAGCCTTGGCATCGAGTGCTACTTCGGTCTGGGAGGAGCTGAGCTGCTGTGACTGCAGCAGACGTCCGTCGGGAGTATAGATGTAGAGCATGTCGCCTGCTTTGGCATTCCGTACGCTGATGCCACCAGCCTGACCCAGGACTCTCACGTCGCTCGACTTCTTCAGGTCTTGAATTGCGTCGGGGTTGTACTGCTCGAATGTTACGAAGAGTGTGGAGTAGTCGCTGTCGATGACGGGTGTGGTAATCTTTCCTGCCTCTGTGACCTGACTGGTGATGTCTTCGTTGTTGAATGTCACGCTGTGTACTTGCCAACCGATGGCAGGCTCCAGCTTGTAGGTATATTGGTTACCCTTTTCTACTTGTTGCAGGATGGCACCGTTGTCGGTCGTTGACAGAGCGATGTAGGCTTCTGTAACAGGTGCTGGGTTCACGTCGATGCCTGCGCCGTCGCTTGCGTCGTCGCCTTCAATCCAAAGGGCGGAGAAGGTCCAGCGATTGTCTATCTTGGTCACTTGTGTGGTCTCGCCAGTATTGACATCAATCTCGTAGAGGGCAGTGTCGTACTTGCCGTTGGTGCGCCATTCCTTGTCGCTCAGGGCAGCCCATGAGCCCCATTCATTGATGCCTTTTCCGCTATTGTAGTAGCCCACCCAATACATCTTGCCTGGGTTGCTCATAGCAAAGCATGCTGCTTGGCGCTTGTACTGAGAGCAGTAGCCTGTGGCGGGCACCAGAGGTTCCTGGTCGGTGTATGTCTGGCCTTCCAAGTCCACCTTCTCGACGGATTTTGTCTTCATGAGGCCTGTTGTGAGGTCGAACTCCCAAAGTTGTGCGCCAACGAGGTCGCCGTCTATGTTGCGCATCTTGCCATCGTCGTCGATGACGCCACTGGCACCACCGCTGGTCAGGGCAAAGGCACGTCCCTCGCTGTTGATGGCGAAGGTGACGAAGTTATAATAGTAAAGTCCCGGGGTAATGGGTGTTACCGTCATGGTAGCCAAGTCGATGGTGCAGAGGCAATAACCTGCATCGCCGTCGGTCATGTCGGCATCCTGGTCTTCGAAGTAGTCGGGGTCGCTGGTGATTTCATCAGGCAAATCCTGACCTGTCAGGTAGAAAAGGCCATAAACTTTGCCGTCCTTGGGGTTGTAGGCCATACCTGCAGACTCCAAGCGGTCGGATTTCGGACGTATCTCTCTGCTTAGCAGTTCGCCGGTTGTTGCATTCCATTTGCATACTTGGAACAGTTCTTCATCGACGGTAGATGACTCGTCGCGCGAGAAGACCGTCACCAGTTGGCCGTCAACATAGACAGCACCTGAGTTGCCGTGCATGAGGTTGAAGTTCGTGGCCCAGAGTTGCTTGTCGCTGTCTGCACGCACTTCTGCGGCGTTCACTGCAGGTTCCTTCTCGGGTGTGCTGAGTGTTGTTCCATCGTAGTTCATGGCATAGATGCCGTTATCGACGATGAAGATAGCCTTACCCAATTCGTTGTTCCAACCGACATAGGTCGATACCATTTGTTCGCCGTCGTCGTAGCGGTTGGCGTGTCCAATGCCTTTCAACTTAATGTCTTGTGCATTGATTTGCAGGCAAAACACCGCAGCCAGAAGTATCTGCGCAGCAAGTAAAAGATTTCTTTTCATTTCCTTTATAATAATGATTTGTTATTTATATTTCGATTCTCAATATGGTCTTCGTCTCTTCTTTGTATGCTATTAAACCGTATTTTATGCGAAAAACGCGACAAAGGTACAAATAAAGTATCAATAAGACAAAACAAATGGTCGTTTTGTACAAATTTGCCCTACTTGCTGAACAATAGGTCGGCTTGCAATGGCAATATTCTTAATATAACTTGTGAAGATTGAAAATTATACATGTGAAGGTTTAACCTGACTATAATAAACTTAGCGAACTCCTGCAGAGAACTTAGCGAACTTCTGCAGAGAACTTAGCGAACTTCTGCAGAGAACTTAGCGAACTTCTGCAGAGAACTTTGCAAACTTCTGCAGAGAAGTTTTTCAACTTCACACGTGAAGTTTGCAAATCTCACGTGTGTCATGCTTCTGCAGGTCGTTAGGGAAGATAAAAAAAGGCACGTCGCTTTTGGTGCGACGTGCCCTCCTTATTTATTATATATAATGTATATAGTCTGTCGTTTACTTTTTCTCGGGCTCTTCCACGATGTTCTTGCCTCTGGTGAGGTAAGCTGTCGGAGCAGCCACGAAGATAGAAGACAGCGTACCGAAGATGACACCCAGAATCATTGCGAAGGCGAAACTGCGGATGCTGGCACCGCCAAGGCAGAAGATGACTGCAAGTACGATGAACGTAGATACAGAGGTGTTGATGGTACGGTTCAATGTGCTGTTCAAAGACTCGTTGAAGAGTTCCTGCTTGTCACGCTTCGGGTGCAGGTGGAGGAACTCGCGGATACGGTCGAATACAACCACCTTGTCGTTGATTGAATAACCGATAGCGGTCAGCACAGCACCGATGAACGTCTGGTCTATCTCGAGAGAGAATGGCATCCAGCCCCAGCACATGCTGTACATACCCAAGATGAGGATGATGTCCACAATCAGTGCGGTGATAGCGCCGATAGAGAACGACAGGTTGCGGAAGCGGATGAAGATGTAGACGAAGATGGCAATGAAGGCGAGGATGACACTCCAGATGGCACCCTTCGTGATGTCGGATGCTACGGAGGGACCTACCTTCTGGCTGCTGATGATGGAGCCACCAGCACGCTCGTCGCGGTTGATGAAGTTCTCCAGAGTAAGGTCGCTTGCCAGCAGATTGCCGCTCTTGAGGATGTCGAAGAGTTTGCTCTCAATCTCGCTATCCACCTCAATGCCGTCTTCTTCAATACGGTAGTTGGTAGAGATACGGATGGTCTTGCCCTCTGTACCCAGAGCGATGGCGCTGGTGTTGCTTTCGGGGAATGCCTCAGCCAGCAGACCGCGGACGGTCTCGGGCTGTACCTCGTTCTCGAACATTACCACGAAGTTGCGACCACCAGTGAAGTCAATGCTCTTGCTGAAGCCACGAGTGAGCATGAAGCAGATGCTGATGACTACCAGCGTGCCGAAGATGGCGAAGCTCTTCTTGTAGGCACTCATGAACTTGTAAGCAGGGTTCTGGAAGGAAATCTTGTCGCCGATAGCGGTGCGGAAGGTGAGGTTCAGCCACTTGTCCTTATCCATTACCTGAGTGTAAACAACGCGTGTCAGGAACACGGCAGTGAAGAAGCTGACGCAGATACCAATCAGCAACGTAGTTGCGAAGCCGCGGATAGGACCTGTACCGAAGTAGTAAAGGATGATAGCCGTGATGACTGATGTCAAGTTAGAGTCGAAGATGGCACTGAAGGCGTTGCTGTAACCAGCAGCAAGTGCTTCGCGAACCTTCTTACCGGCCTTCATCTCTTCCTTCGTACGCTCGTAGATGAGCACGTTAGCATCGACAGCCATACCCAGCGACAGCACCATACCAGCGATACCACTCATGGTGAGGGCAGCCTGGAAGCTTGTCAGGATACCGACTGTAAAGAAGAGGTTCAGGACAAGAGCGCAGTTAGCAACCATGCCTGGGATGAAGCCATACATTATGATCATGTAGATCATCAGGATGACAAAGGCGATGACGCAACTCCAGATACCCTGGCGGATAGACTCTGCACCGAGAGAAGGACCAACGATTTCCTCGCTGACGATCTTTGCGGGAGCAGGCATCTTACCTGACTTCAGCACATTGGCAAGGTCGCGGGTGTCTTCGGCAGTGAAGTTACCAGTAATCTCGGAGTTACCACCAGTGATTTCGCTCTGTACAGTAGGAGCACTGTAAACGTTATCATCGAGCACGATGGCAACGCTACGCTTCAGGTTAGCCTTTGTGAGGGCAGCCCAACGACGTGCACCATCGACGTTCATCTTCATGCTTACGCAAGGACGACCAGCCTGATCGTAAGAGTCGCTGGCATCGGTCACAACGTCGCCTTCCAGAGGAGCACGGCCGTTGCGCTCTGTCACCTTAATGGCATAGAGTTCATAGGTGTTGGCATTGGCACCTTCACCCATGCCCTTTACACCCCACTTGAGGCGGAGGTCAGAGGGAAGCACTTCCTTAGCCTCGGGAGAAGCAAGGAGCTCGTCGATGGCATCCATGTCGCGTTTGCTGGCAATGCCTACCACGCAACCATAAGCATGTCTGTGGTTCAAGCGGCTCAGCAGAGGATTCTGCTTGTGGGCCTTCTCGATGTCGGCAGCAGACATGTTTGTTGTCGTCTCTTCATCGCTGTTCTCAGCAACGGCAGAAGCGAGGTCGGCAGCGGCCTTTGCTGTGTCGGCCTTCTCCTCAACCTTGAGCTCGTCGGTTTGAGCAACTGCTTCTGCAGAGTCGGCAGGAGCCTCGTCCTTAATGCCGCTCAATGCAGCAGCAAGTTTTGCGTCGAGGTTAATGAGGAAAGGAGTAATCTCCTGTGCATTGTAGGTCTCCCAGAACTCGAGGTTAGCGCTGCCTTGCAGCAACTTACGTACGCGTTCGGGTTCCTTAACGCCAGGCATTTCGACCATGATGCGGCCTTCCTGACCTTCGAGGGCCTGGATGTTAGGCTGTACGACACCGAAGCGGTCGATACGGGTGCGGAGTACGTTGTAAGAGTTGTCAATGGCGCTCTTAACTTCAGCACGAAGCACGCTCTCAACTTCCTTGTCTGTGCTCTTTGTTGTCACCTTGTCGCGCAGCTGTTGTGTGGCGAAGAGTTCGGCGAGAGCCTTGTTGGGCTCGAGAGCTTTGTAGTCCTTTACGAATAAGGTAATAAAGTCACTTTGGCTGGCGGCAGCCTCTTTTGTGGCCTGTTCGACGGCCTTGCGGAAGTTTTCGTCTGTTTCTTCTTTGTGGTCGGCAAGTGCTTTGATGACATCAGGCACACTGACTTCG
Organism: uncultured Prevotellaceae bacterium; assembly: GCA_900320565.1. Classification (GTDB taxonomy): domain Bacteria; phylum Bacteroidota; class Bacteroidia; order Bacteroidales; family Bacteroidaceae; genus Physcousia. The sequence goes on along the minus strand of ONSR01000002.1, from coordinate 16,545 downwards.
AGAATAACATTCATACCTCCCTTGAGGTCAAGACCAAGGCCAATGCCCATTTCGCGGCATTCCTTCAATGTCCATACATTGCAGTAAACCTTGTTGTTGAGCAGAGAATCCAAGTAGCGGTCGGCAGTTGCTTGACCTTCTGTCTGTGCGAGTGCTGCAGCCTTGTTCTCGTAGTGATTGGTCACGACTGAGAAGCTAAGGTAGAAGAGGCACACGAGTGTCAGCAGAACTGCGAAAACCTTTACAAATCCTTTGTTTTGCATTGTTAATAGAATTATTTAATTTTTTGTTTATATTTATTCCATTTTGTGCATAATAGCGTGCAAAGATACAACTTTTTCCGTAAACAAAGAGGAAATGAGGGATTTTTTTTCGAAAAAGGCTGCTTAATGTGCTTTTTTGCCTATGCGGGCAAGGACTGGATAGTGGTCAGAAAAGGGTACTGACTTGTCTATTTGACATGAGAGACACTGCCAGTCTTTTGAATAGAAGATGTGGTCTATGCGGACGGGGAAGAAGCGTTGGGAGAAGGTGAAACCTGGTCCGAATCCTGCTTCCCTATAGGCTGAGGCGAGTCGTCTGGCCAGCTTTTGGTAGGTATAGGAGATGGGTGTGTCGTTATGGTCGCCACAGACGATGACGGGATGACCAGTGTTGCGGTCGATGAGGGAGCAGATGCTGTCGGTCTGTGCGCCACGATAGGAGGCGGCTTCGCTCAGTTTGCCGAGGAGCATTCGCGAGCTGTTCTTGATGGTTTGCCGGTGTGGGTCGGTGATGGCATTGGCGTAGTCGTCTTTTTCTTCTGTGCTGAGGTGTGTGCTTTCCAGGTGGTTGTTGACGACGAGCAGGCTGTCTCCGTAGCAGTCTATCCAGCATGCTGTGCTATGGTTGCTGCGTGTGGGGTAGATGATGCTTATGGTGTCGCTCAGGAATGGATGCCTCGAGAGGATGGCTGCACCTTTGTTCTGCCGGTAATGGTAGTCGGTTGAGTCGAGCCATTTCTGGTGGTTGCTGAGGAAATGTGATGGGAGTTCCTGCAGGCAGACGATGTCGGCGTTGGTGATGTTGATGAAGCGGATGAGTTCTTCGCGCTCTTCTTCTCCTGACATATGGCCTACGTTGAAGGTCAGGACGGTGATGCTGCTGTCGTTGCTTTCGCCGATGACCTTGTCCTTGCCGATGTTCATGGGGCAGTAGTCGAGGGCGTGTGCGCCGACGAGGAGCAGTCCCAAGATGGGCACCCATGCCAGTCTTGCCTTGAAGAGCAGCCAGAAGAAGATGAAGGCGATGTCGACGAGGAGGAAGACGGGGAATGCCAGGGTCAGCAGCGAGAGGCGTGGCAGGTAATCGGGCGATATGTATGTCAGTGCCACACACAGCCAGAGGAGGAGTATGGTGCAGAGGTTTGCGCCGAGGAAGATGCTGATGGAGATGCGCTTCAACATGGTTATTTCCTGCTGATGTCGAAGAGGCGTCGCTTCTCCTCGGGTGTGAGGCCGTCGTATCCGTTCTTCTTTATTTTGTCGAGGATGCGGTTGAGTTCTTCCTCCTGCTCTTTCTTCTGCTGGCGATAGGCTGCTTCCTGTCCATAACGGCCGCCGTAGGTGACGTCGATGTGTGGCTCTTTCTTCTTGAAGAGGGACGAGAACCATTGGCGGAAGCCCGACCAGGAGTTGTTGCCTCGGTCATAGTGTGTGTAGCCGCCGCGATTGCCTCTGCCGCCTCCATTGCGCCAATAAAGTATCAGCAGCAGGCCGACGAGCATGCCGCCCAGGTGTGCCATGTGCGCCACTCCGTCGCCTCTTTGCGAGAGGGCCGAGAGGAGTTCGATGACGGCATAGCCCACGACGAAGTATTTGGCCTTGATGGGGACTGGGATGGGGAAGATGAACAGCCGTTCGTTGGGGAAGGTGACGCCAAAGGCGAGCAGTATGCCATAGACGGCTCCGGATGCTCCGACGGTGTTCCATCGGTTCAGGTATTCTGCCATCGGAACGATGACTCCGCTGAGGCTGATCTGTTCGTAGGCTCCGAATCCGTAGTACCAGTACTCGCCCATCTGCACGAGTTCCTGCATGAGTCCTGCTCCGAGTCCGCAGGTCAGGTAGTAGAAGAGGAAACGCTTCTGCCCCATCGTCTGCTCGATGATGCGTCCGAACATCCATACGGCGAACATGTTGAAGAAGAGGTGCTGCCAGCTTGCGTGCATGAACATGTATGTGAAGAGTTGCCATGGGCGGAAGTTGCTGGCCAGGAAGAAGTGGAGGCCGAACATCTCTTCGAGTTCTATGCCGTGCGAAGCGAAGGCGAGGCTGGCGAAGAAGCACAGCACGTTGATGATGAGCAGGTTTTTCGTTACGGGAGGTATCGAGTTCATGTTTATAATGCGAAATGTTAAGCTTTCGCGTGCAAAGTTACGAAAAATAGGCGTAGAAATGGGGGAAAAAGGGCTTTATATCAAGTTTTTTCACGTTTTATTGCATTTTTTTAAGAAAAAGCTTTGCGGATATGGCAACTTTCGCTAAATTTGTAAGGCAAAACAGCAAATATACAGTGTATTAAATAACCTAATTACAAACCACTTAACATTTATCTTATGAACAAGACTGAATTAGTAGCCAAGATCGCTGAGGGCGCTGGCTTGAGCAAGGTTGACGCAAAGAAGGCTCTGGATGCAACTCTGGATGCTATCAAGAAGGCTGTTAAGAAGAGCGATAAGGTTGCTCTCGTAGGCTTCGGCACATTCTCTGTTGCAAAGCGCGGTGCTCGCAAGGGTATCAACCCCGCTACCAAGAAGGCTATCACCATTCCTGCAAAGAAGGTGGTTAAGTTCAAGGCTGGCAAGGAATTGGCATTCTAAAGAAAGCTTAGTCCTAAGCTCCTCTACAAACAGAGGAGCTTTTTTTATGCCTCTTTCCGAAAGGGAAGGGGCTTTTTTTGTGTGCCGTCCGGGGGAGGCGGCTGCAGGGGTACGCTCAAAGAGGTATACCTCTTGAACGAAATCGGCAGTGCTTGTTGGCGAAAGAGGTAGTGCTTGTTGGCGAAAGAGGCAGTGCTTGTTGAAAGATGGTCTTTGCCCCTCTATAGAAATCCGTACGCGCAGATGCGCGCAGGAATATATAATAATGTGTAGAAAAATAATTTGCGTTTTTCCTTAAAAAAGTTGGGCCTTGGGGTTAAAAAAAGGGGGGGTGCCCTGTATATAAAGACAGAAGCGCTTCAAGAGAACAACAATCCATTAACCTAAAACCAAACAACTATGATTAATTACAGTATCGCAATCCTGAGTTCTAAACCCGGCACTAAGAAAGCCGACATCAAGGAAACCAAGGCCTATGGCATGGCTCAAAGCAGTGGCAATGTTGACATCAACGGCTTCGCCCGCCACATCGCCAACCATGGCTGCGTCTACAGCCGAGGCGACATCGTCGGGCTCCTCACCCAGGCCGTCGACTGCCTGAAGGAACTCCTGCTCGAAGGCAAACGCGTCAAGCTCGGCGACCTCGGCGACTTCCAGGCTCGACTCAAGAGCAAGGGTGCCAAGACCACCGACGACTTCAACGCCAGCTACATCGAGGCTGTCAACGTCAGCTGGGAGCCCGGCAAGCTCTTCCGGAACCTCCGCAGCGAGGCCACCTTCCAGCTCGTGCCCAGCCGAGAGGCACAGGCCGACGCCATCGAAGTCATCCGCAACGAAGACACCATCCAAGGACTTGAATAGCCATGACACGAGGACTGAGAAACTGCAACCCGCTGAACATCCGGCGGGTTGCAGGTACAGAATGGAAAGGACAGAGAGCGGAGCAGACGGACAGGCACTTCGTGCAGTTCGAGCGGATAGAGTGGGGCCTCCGAGCCGCCTTCTGCATCCTCCGCACCTATGCCCGCAGGTACAACGCCGTCTGCATCTGTGACATCATCCATCGTTGGGCACCACCCTCCGAGAACCTCACCGAGCAGTACATTCGCAACGTCTGCCTCTGGACAGGCTTCGGCGGACTGCAACGCCTCGCAGAGAGCGACTGGCCCCGACTCGTCAAGGCAATGGCCCGGCAGGAATGCGGCATCGTGCTCGAAGACGCAACAATCGTAAGAGGCTTCTGCCTGTACAAACTAACCTAAATCATTAACACACCAAAACTAACACGCAAAATGAAAAAGACAAACATCGTAGAGCTCGTGGCAAAGGTACTGGTTGCCGCACTCACAGCATTCCTCACCGCACTGACCACCACCTCGTGCATGGGCTGCGGACCGTTCTAAGTCTGCTGCTGCCGACACAAGAGGTACTAATCAAACAGGCCTCCCCATCTCGGGGAGGCCTGTTGTATATTAGAATATTCTGTACGAAATGCCTATCGACAGATTGGGATAGACCTTGACCTTCGATATGAAATCTACGGCATTGCCAGCCTTGCCGGGAATGTCCTTCAGGTCGCGAACCAAATCGACATGGTTCCGGAGCTCTCCGTAAGGGCCATAAGTGTAAGTCCCCGGAATACGGCCCACAATGTCGCCATAGTAGAAATCATCATCATCAAAGCCAATGCCGCCCAGATACTTGCCGCTATCATCGAAACGAATGGGGCTTGCATCAATCTTGTACACATTGTCCACATATATCTTGGGCGCACCGCAAAGGAACATGACACCGGCATCGACATTCAATTGCCATTTCTTGTTCTTCGACAGATGCGTGTTATAACCAAAGCCAATATATGGACGAATCTTGCTCACCTGCATCTCGGCACGAGCCTTATTGTCCTTTCCCGGAATCATCAAGGCCTTGTCGCCATCAGCGAAGGTGCCCAGGTTGAAGCCCGCAACGCCATATCTGTAGAAAGGATCGTCCTTTGCATTGCCGTCGGTGTGCAGCCAGGTATAGTTGATACCTTCATTGGGATATTTGGCATATACACCGTTGTAGGCATTGATGCCTTCCAGAATCAGCGTCTCCTTGTCCAGACTGCAGGCATCAGCCACAGTGGACGGACCAGCAAAGAAGCCTGCCGTGAAGCTCCAATGCTTGTTGTTCCTGAAGGGCAACACATCAATCATGAGCTTGAACTGGTGCATGCAAGGCTTCATCCCTGCCGTCACATAGTCCTTCGCCTCAACATTGCGGAACTTCTCGAACATCTCCTTATATTCCTCGAACCCGGGGGAGTTGAGGTCAATGCCATATTCTGCAAGCTTGTCGTCTATCCTGCCGACCTTATTGATAAGGTTGCCTATACCGCCGCTACGCGTCTCGACATTAAAGTCGGAATTGATGGTGAAGCGCGGCATATAGTTGTAGCCGGCACGGATACGTACATAATCGCCCACAGGCATAGCCACATCTATGCCGATGCCCATGGTCCCTACGTTGACGCCCACATCCATGTGATTAAGGATGTTCTTCTCCTTCATCACGGATGCCCTGTCCTGTGCAAGCAAGCATGCTGCAAATGACAGCATTAACAAGAAGATGCTAAACTTCTTCATCGCGCGCGTATATTATATATAATGTATAGGTCGCTGTTCCTCCAGAGGATAACCTTACTTCACAGCTACCTTCTTGCCATCTATAATATAAAGTCCGGCAGGCAAACCGACAGTGTCGCTCGTCGGACGCAGCAAGGTGCCGCTGACAGAATAGATGCCCTTGCCAGATGATTTCTTGCCTGCAACGATGCCGTTGATGCTCGTGGGATCAGATGTCAACTCAATCACATCTGGGGTGTTTGCATCTGCCGGGAGATAGCTTGTGTTGGCATATAAGCACAAAGCATCAACCTGAGTGTATGTCGTGTAGTCGTTCACCTTAATGTTATTAAGCCGAGACTCATCCTGGTTACTCAAGACAAGCTTGCCATTCGCAACAGTGAAGATACGCATCGTGGCAGCATCAAACTTCTTGTAAGCGTCTTTCGATTCTTTAGGACGTTTGCCGTTGCAGAAATATACACCGCTAAGCTTGTTGCCAGAAACAGTAGCAGATGTTGTGACGAGGAGTTCAATACGATTGTCCGAAGGCTCGGCCGATGCGCATTCTATGATGACAGGCGTGCCGGCAGGAACGTCGCCTTCAATCTCTTGCAAGAGAGCAATCTCACCACCAATAGCCGTAATATAATATATGTGCATATCTGGCGAAACGGCTCTGAAGGGGAAAGCAGCATAGAAAGGCTGGTAATAAACCCCATTCAGTTCGATGGTTGGCTTAATGCCAACATAGTTGATGGCATGATTCGTATCAATCTTGTCAACAATCCAGCGGCGATATGAAATGTCCTTTCCGCTTGTGCCTAATGTTCCTTGTTGAGCAGTAGAACTGGATTTGCCGTCGTAAAGGTACTTCGTCACATTATCCTTTGAAGCTGAAACCTCGTATGTGTTATCCGTCTTCTTGCTGACGTTGACGTAGTAGCCAGTGAGCGAATGAACACCAGTGCCCTGACCCGTGAGGTCATACTGGACGTCATTCCTTTGTGTGATATATACAACGCTGGCAGGGTCATAAATGGCCTTCTCGACATTCTTCCAAAGTTGGATTGCCTGGAAGTCTTCCTTGTCATGCGTAATGTCGTAATAATCCTTGTTGTCTGTAACGTAGATATAGCGTTGCGTAGCAAGATTGTGGATGCGATAATATCCGTTACCAATAAATCCAGTTCCCGTGTCTATGTCTTGTGATTTGGCAATTGATACGACTATAGCTAACAGAGCAAAAGTACAGAGTCTTCTCATAAATGATAATTATCCCCCCGTCATACTACATTTGGTAGAATGACAGGGGGAAGTTTGTCTTGTTGTGATATGTAAATAATTACTCAGCGATACAGATTGTAACGCGGTTCAAGTCATTCTGTTCGTATGGCTGAACGGTGTCACCCTTGCTGTCCACTGTCATACGGCTACGCTCAATGCCATACTTGTTGGCCAACATGTCTGCAACGCTCTGTGCACGGCTGCGTGCATAGCCAACGTTCAGAGTGGGGTTGCCAGTGTTCTTGTCGGCATAACCTGTAATAGAAACATTTGCTTCGGGATATTTGTTGAGGTAGTTCACCACATCCTCAATCTTAGCCATCTCTGTTCTGCTGATGTCAGAGCCACGGAGAGTATAGAAGATGTCGCGGCGCAGAGTCTCACGTACCTCAGGAGCGGGTGCAGGTTCAACTTCTTTATAGACAATCTTCTCAACCTCAACAGGCTTCTCGACAATCTTCTCGACAACCTTTTCCACTATAATAGGCTCAGCAGGAGCAGCGACTGGTTTCTTGCCAAGTTTGCCAAGGCGAACCTTGATACCTGCCAATGCATTGAAGTACCAGTCTGTGTTGCCAGCATCCTTTGAGTTGTATGTATCGGAAAGAGTGTTGGAGTTCAACTCAAGGCCGAGAGATACGCGACGGCTAACTCTAAAGTCAAGATAAGCACCGAGTCTGCCTACAAAGCGTGTCGTTGTTCCACCCCACAAATATGTCATCTGGTGTTCAAGGGGAGCTGTGACACCTGTGGCAATCTCTTGGTTTGCAACCATGTTGTAAATGCTATACGCTTCACCATTGTGCCAAGCAAAGTTGAGACCAATGCCTGCCAACAGGCCGAAGTTGCATACTCGATCTGCCTTGTAACCAAGAATCCAGTTGGTCAAGTCACATGTAACATCAAGTGAAGGCGCGATGTACCTGTATTTCCAAGTCTGTTTGCCAAGGTCAAGGTAACGCAGGTCTGAACCACCCTTACTCTGCCATGTGTTAAGAGAAAGGCGCAAACCCCATACTGGTGTGAAGTTGTATCCAGCACCTAACTGAAGGTTGCCAGAGAGGAGGTCACCAAAGTCAACTTCTCCTAAAGTGTACTGGCCGCCAATCTGAGCTTGAAGATACCAGTGAGGGACAAAGGCATTGTCAGCCTTTTCCGCAGCCTGCGGCTCTTGCGCGGATGCTGTGAGGCATCCCGCAAGCAGCGCAGCTGTCATTATAATACTCTTAAATTTCATAACTGTTTATTCTTTATCTGTTCAAGATTACTCAACTGTAACGTAGTACTTCTGAGTAGAGATGTTACCATCGAAGTCGAGGATAGAGTAAGCAACCTCGTAAACGAAGCCTTTCTTCAAACCTGTTACCTCGAGCCAGCGAAGTGTACCATCAATAACTGTGTTAAGCTTGCCGGTGTTGGCAGCATTCAATGCAGACTTGCACTCGCTGTCGCCGCCTTGAGCACTTGCAGTACCCTTGAAGACATTCGTTACAGCAACATGCTTCCTTGCAAGAGGAACAATGAGTTCTAAGCTCTTTGAGGTGGGATAGAACTTAAGTCCGTTGGTCTTCAGAATTGTTGGATATTCCTTACTTGCACTCAGGCGCTTGAAGCCCTTTCCTTCGTTGCTTGCAACCATGAAGGGACCGAAGCGGCGGTTGATGGAGTTGAAGAAATACACAACGTCTTCATTGAGTTGATCCAGATATTTCCTGAGGAATTCATCAAAGCCTTGGTCAATCCAACCATTGATAGCACCATGGTAGCTGTTGATGTTATTCAGCATAGCATTCAATTCAGCGACTACATTATTGAGTGTTATGCCCTGACGTTCGAGCAAGCTGCGGATGTTGCTTGAAATCTCCAATGCTACGGGGAGACTAAGCGTGCCACCGGTACCTACTACATTACTGAGAATAAGTCTTGGCGTGCAACCAGTCGTGTTAATAGATGTACCAGCAAGGTTAGCAATGGTGTATGTGCCATCAGCCGTAGTAATGTTAATTACATCAGGAGTCGAGGTCACAGTTGCTGACATGTTATCCAGCTTCAGAGTTGCATAAGCAGCGACAACGCCGTCTTCAACACCCTTTGCAGGAACAACAAGAGTTGCGTTCATACCAGTAACAATATCACCACCAATCACAATGGCTGCTCTTTCGAGGGTAACGTGTTCCTCATCGTATGCAATTGCAGCGGGAATTGACATAGCTGCACCATTAGCTTTCAGGTTCTTGTTGAACTTAACATCAAATCCACCTGCTGCAGGAACCATTATACGATAGTCAACGCCGTTCAGTACGATGTGTGATACTCTTGCTTCGAAGTTGCTGATGAGGGCATTCGCCTCTCCAACATATGCGATTTCGTCAATCTGGAGGTTACCGATGAGGTTCTGGATAGCTCCAATGTTAATAGCATCATTGTAGATAACATCCACATGATTCTTCAATGTGCTTGCAAAACGATTCAGATAATCATCGAAGAATTCGTAGCCAGGCATTGTTGAATAGTTGAAGTCCTTGCCCCAAGCCAGGTTGAGAGGCTTGAAGAATGTGGCAGCCAGGTTGTATTCAGAGTATACGGAGTGTTCCTTATCTGAATAGCTTCCGTCAGGATTCTTTTCCTGAGTGGTGTAAGTGACTTTCAGACCATTTCTATCAACCTTCATGTTGCGAATCACTTGATAGATGTCGGTAGCAAGTTTGCCTAAATCAGTTTGCTTGCCAGGAGTGTTGAAGTTGTTGGCAAGACCCATGATTTGTTCTTGTACATCGTGATACAGGGCTGTGATATCCTCTCTGGTGAGAGCAAGGCCATTGTCTTCCTCCATGACAGTGCGAGGAGTTACGGTTGCATCTGCAACATAGAAGCCATTGTCTGCACGAGTGTAACCAAACTGCAGTTTCTCATTGCACTTTCTGATTGGTGAAAGCTTAATGAATGATTCTTCATCCAGAGTGTTGACGATTGTGGGCTGGAGTCTTGTGAAGTCAACAGTGTTGGGGTTGATGGTCATGTAAATCTTACCTGCACTGCCGTTCTCATTCAAGAGGGGAAGGTTGGCAGGTGCTTCAAAGATTTCAACACCATTAATCATGGCCATATCCTGAGCAGTGAGGACTTCAGACTTACGTACATAGTTCTGGTCGTCGTCTGTTGGGAACTCAACATCCTTGAAAGGCACACCATAGTATGCAACGAGGACGTTGGACTGGATGCCTACAGGAATGTTTAATGTACCGAACATGGGATTGTAGGTGCCCTGAACGATGATGCCGGTTACTTGCTTTGAGAGGGCATCCTGAATGGCAGCTACATCCTCATTGAGTTCTTCGATAGCCTCTTCAACATCATCAAGTCTGTCTTCAACAGCGTCCATGCGATCCTTCAGGTCGGTAATGTCGTCCTGGATTGTCTCAATGGTGTTGTTAATTGTCTCGAGTTGACTCTTGATGTCGCTTATGTCAGTAGTGTTAGTGTTAACCTGATCCCAAATAGCTTGCTTGTCGAGTTCATAATCATCGACCTTGACTGTGGTATTCTCGAGGGTCATGACACGAGTAACGAGTTCAACCAGTGACTGGATGTCATCGCTGCTTGCACCTGCAATAATCTGGTCAACGATGGGTTCAACGTCGTCTTCGGTGATGTAGTTGCCGTCTTCGAGAATCTGGTTGATCTTGTCGTCGAGTTCATTGTTGATTTCTTCCTTCAGGTCGGAGATCTTCTCGTTCAATGTGTTTGTCAACTCAAGGGTAATATCAGACTTAGCCTGACCAAGCAGAGCATCGACTTCTGTGCTTGTGTAGTAGTTTTCAAACTTCTCAGAAAGATATTTGAGTGCTTCGTTGATGTACCAGATAGCAGTCTCGTTGGCGGAGATTCTTTCACGATCCTTACCAACCTCGGTGAGTACCTTCTGTACGATACTCCTCATGGAATCCTTGAGCTGTTCCTGAGTTGCGAATTGATCGAAGTCGGGAAGGTCAGCCTTCTTGACATAATCCTCGAGGCGGGTTGCTACTTCTGCAAGTATTTCTGCCTTAGCAGCGGCTACTTCTTCCTTAGCGATGAGGCGTGCTTTGTCGAGGAGTCCTTCACAAGTTGCCTTTACTTCTGCCAGTTCTGTCTTCAGGTCGCTTACAACGGTTCCGAGGCTATCGAGCTTGGTTGAAAGTCTGTCGACTGTGCTTGTCACATTGTTGACTGAAGTCTGGAGGCCTTCGATCTTAGTGGTGTTGCCGCCTACTACTTCTGTAAGGCGCTGCAGGTTCTCTGTCAGCGTGTTTGTTGTGTTCTCGAGGTTGCGGAACTTCTCGTCGTAAGTTCCCTTCATGCCAGCGATGGTTTCGTTGATGCCGTTGATGAGGTTGTAGTTGGCTTCAGCCTTTGCGTAGGCTTCGTTTGCACGATCAAGAGCTCTCTGTGTGGCCTCGCTCATGCTGGTGAGCTGAGTCTTAATGTTGCTTATTTCCTGAGCATTGTTCTGAATGTTCTGAGCATTTGTCTGGATGTTCTGAGCATTAGTTGCTATGTCTGCGGCATTCTTTGCAATGTCTTCAATGTTCTTCTGAACCTTTTCCTGCAGAGAGGTGATGTCTTGGGCATTCTGAGCAATGTCTTGTGTGTTCTTGTTCACAAGGTTCTCGACGATGCGAGCATTCTCCTGAAGTGTTGCAATGTTTGCAGCGTTCTCGTTTGCCTTGTCCAATGCGGTCTGTGCGAGAGTATTGGCAGATGTGGCGAGTGCATTGGCTGCGTTTGCTGTCTGCAGTGCAGTGTTTGCATTCTCTTGAGCCTGCTGTGCGAACTGCTTTGCTTCGTTAGCTGTGAGACCAGCTGCTTCAGCTGCCTGCTGTGCAAGAGCTGCTGTTGTGACTGCCTGCTGTGCTGCGTTTGTGGCATTGGTGGCAGCAGTTGTGGCTGCGTCGGCAGCGTCCTTAGCCTGCTGAGCGGTCAGCTTAGCTTCGTTGGCGGTGCTGCTTGCTCCGTTGGCGATGTCTTTAGCTTCGTCTGCCTTGGTAACAGCAGATGTAGCGAGGTCATAAGCCTGCTTTGCCTGTGCCTCAGCTGCAGACATCTTTGTTTCGAGTTCGACCAACTTGTTTGTCACATAGTTGTAGTCGCACTGGCACTGGTTTACACCAGCGAGGTCGCTCTTAACCTGGTTGAGTTCGGCTGTCAAGCCATCAACGGTTTGTTTGAGGATGTCCTGAGCGGTCTTGTAAGATGCGAACTCTGTAGCCAGAGGATTGAACTGTGCGAGGAGTGCTTGGAGTGCTCTGTCCAGGTCGTCAACCTGCTGCTGCATTCTGGCGATGGTAGTGTTGATGGCATTTACCTCGTCTTTTGTGGCTGCGTTGTTAAGGCCTGCGGTAAGTGTTGCAATCTGACCATTGATGCCATTGATCTGCTCTGTGAGACCATTGATGAGCCCGTTGAGTGCGTCTTCATCGCATTCGCAGGAGTTGATGGCATCGAGGGCTGTCTTGTACTGGCCGAGTTGCCTTTCCAATTCTGCAATTTGTGCGTCGAAGGCATCCTTCAAAGATGCATTGTCTTTGATGTACTGAGTACGCAACTCGTTGTACAAATCTTCGTTGGTATCCTTACAAGATACGAACGATCCTACACTGACTGCTACTACGAGCAGCATGAGAATTTGAATGAGTTTCTTTTTCATTGTTTTAGTTATTAAAAATAGATTATGTTGTTTTGATTATGTGCATAGTATGCCCCTTTTGTAGTCAATAATTAGCACAAAGTTACGATTTAGTGCCGGAATACAGGCAATGAGGGTGGTGGTGTTAAATAAAATTAACGTTCTACGCTGTGCATTTAGGAAATTTAACACAGAATATAGGCTCTTCCTATTGAGGAAGGGCCTTTTTTTATTTCATTTCGTTGGATGGAAATTTGTTCCAGAAAAGTGCAATCAGCAGGATGGAGAATATGGCGCACAGTGCCATAATGACTGAGGCTGCTGTGTCTCCTCCGAGCAGGTCTGCGTAGGAGACTTCGGCGAAATCTTCCCCCATGAGGCACATTTGCAGGGCGGCGAGGCTGTTGTTTGTGATGTGCAGGAGGGCGGTGAGCAGGATGTTTCCTGTCTTATAGTAGATGATGCCGAAGATGATGCCTAGAGGGAGTGCGTAGAGGCCTTGTGCGAGGTTGAAGTGAACTGTGCCGAAGGCAATGGCTGAGATGAGGATTGCGGTCCACGGATTGGCTCCTCTGCGCAGCATTTCGCCTTCGATTGCTTCGCGGAAGAGTAGTTCTTCGGCGATGGGACCTATGATGGCGATGGCGAGCAGTCCCCAGAAGTTGTGGGACATGGCGAGGGCCATTTCCTGCATGATGTCGGGCAGGGCGACATCCTCTGTGAGAATGGATGTGCTGAAGGCTGCGAGCATGCCTCCGGCGATTGCAAGTATGGCTGGCTGCCATTTGATGGAGGCGAGGTCGCTTTGTGTGAGGAGGCGGATGTTTCGCAGGAAGAAGTAGCAGAGCAGGACGGCGATGATGTCCGTCGCTATGAGGATGAGTGAGAAGGCCGAAACGGGTATTAGCTCAAACGCCGGCAAGTTTTGTGCCATTCCGCTTGTAAAGGCTTTGATGGCGGCGTTGAATTCGGGCGAAACCAGCATGCCGAAGCCGAAGAGCAAGATAGTCCCGAGTCCTTGTGCCAACAGGAACACGAGGAGGGTCATGAAGGCGGGTGAGTATTTATGCCAGTTCATGGTTTGAAGTTCATGTTTCAGCCTTTTTCAACGCAGGCAGGAGGGTTTGCCATTCCCCTATAGGGCGTTGCTCATTCCCCTATAGGGCGTTGCTCATTCCCCTATAGGGCGTTTTCCGATGCAGGCAGATTAGTATTCTATTTTGTCAGTTTTCTCTTCCCAATTCCGGAAGGCTTGCAGTGCTTCTTCGCGCATGAAATTCTCTGTGGGAATGGTGCGCTCGGACATGGGTCGCTCTATTTCTTCGTAGATGAATTTGTCGCCGAAGTTGATGTCCTCTGCGTCTTGCTTGTTATTGGCATAGCAGATGCGGCTGAGGCCGGCCCAGTAGATGGCGCTCAGGCACATGGGGCAGGGCTCGCACGAGGTGTAGATGGTGCAGCCTTCGAGCTTGAAGGAGCCCTGCTTCTGGCAGGCGGCTCTAATGGCAGATACTTCTGCGTGGGCTGTCGGGTCGTTGTTTGCGGTAACGCGATTTGTACCGGTAGCGACCACTTCTCCGTCTTTGACGATGACTGCTCCGAAGGGTCCGCCGCCGTTAGCTACGTTTTCTATGCTCAGGTCGATGGCCAGTTGCATGAATCGCTTGTCTTGCTTGTTCATGGATATTATGGGTTTAATGGGTTTAATGGGGATAATGGGGAAAATGGGATGGGAGGGGGCAGAGCCGAGGCCTATTTAAGTTTGCCGGAGCGGGTAGGGGGCTCTTTGCCATCCTCGATGGCTTGCTTGCGGATGGCCTCGTCGAGAAGCTCTTCGAAAGTCTTGACGCGAGTCAACTGCTCGTATTCTTCCAGTATCTTTCGGTCGCGGGCATGCTTTTTGTCCCTCTTTCTGTCCTTGATGGCAAAGGGGTGCATGATCTTGTCCGTCACCCTGGCACCGAGCACATCGCTTACGGAAGGATATCCGATACGCGTGGATTGCTCTCTGCCAAGGGCTTGGCGAATGGCTTCATTGACGCGAAGGATGGAATCGCCTCGCACCTCCACTTCCTGCAGCGTGTCCACGCGCAGGGAGTCCCCGGTCTGGGCATGAAGTGTCGCAAAAGGTAATGCGATAAAAAATAGAATAAGGAGGCGTTTCATGCGTTTCGTTGTCTTTTTCGGCACAAAAGTAGATATTTTTTTGTGAATGACAAAAGAAATCACGAACTTTGCGCAAACCATTAACATGTTTTAATTATGTATAAGACGAAACGCATAGCAATCTTATGCCTCGCCGCATGCTCTTTCATGAGCAGCAGTATGGCGACGGACTACACCAAGTATGTCAATCCTTTCATCGGCACACAGACCGACGATACAGGAGCCCTGAGCGGCAGCACGTTCCCTGGTCCGACGATGCCTCAAGGCATGGTGCAACTCGCTCCGGAAACCGAGCAGTATGTCACATGGGACCCTTGTTGCGGCTACGACTACAACCGCGACTCCATCTTCGGCTTCACGCATACTCACCTCAGCGGCACTGGTTGCACCGACCTCATCGACATCTCCCTGATGCCCACCACCAAGCATGTCACGCCCGAACTGCTGCGTAAAGGCATCTTTGCTTTGCCCTTCAAGCACTCACAAGAGAAAGCGGCTCCGGGTTATTATATGGTTGACTTGCTCGGCGGAGAGAATATCAACGTGGAACTCTCTGCAACAGTTCATGCCGGCATCCATAAGTACACGTTCCCCGAAGGTAAGGAGCAGACCATCATCCTCGACCTCGACCGTATGACCTTCCGTGGTGATGCCTACTACACAGGACGTCGCGCCTACCAGATTATTCAGAGCCAGATACGCATCCTCGACGACAAGACCATCGAAGGCTTCCGTGTCCTGACTGGCTGGGCTAAGCTTCGTAAAGTGTATTTCCGCATAGAGTTCTCCCGTCCTTTCGAGAGCCGAATCCTGATGGACGGCGGGCGTAATGCAGGAGGAAGCGATGTCGTCAACGGCCGAACACTCCGCGCCGCACTCCGCTTCCCCAATAATAAGAAAGATGTATTGGCCAAGGTGGCTATCTCTCCCGTTGATAACGATGGAGCCCGTGGAAATATGAAGGCAGAGGCGCAGTCTTGGGACTTCAACTACTACACCCGCGCCGCTCATGATGCCTGGGAGAAGGAACTTTCCACCATCGACATCGAAGGTACGGACGACCAGAAGACCATCTTCTACACCGGCCTCTATCATGTCCTCATGCAGCCCAACACGATGAGCGACGTCGATGGCCGCTACATGGACACTAACTTCGAGATTAAGCAGATGCCTAAGGGACAAGCCTATCACAGTACCTTCAGCCTCTGGGACACCTTCCGTGCAGCTCATCCTCTCTACACCTTGCTATATCCCGACATTGCCGTGCAGTTCGTCCGCGATATGGTTCTGCATCATGAGACATACGGTTACCTGCCCATCTGGGACCTCTGGGGGCAGGACAACTACTGCATGATAGGTAATCACGCTATACCCGTTGTGGCCGATGCTATTATGTCGGAATTGCCTGGGCTCGATGTCGAGAGGGCTTACAAAGCTATGGTGGAAAGCAGCACCCGTACGCATCCCAACAGTCCCTTCGAAGTGTGGGAAGAGTTTGGCTACATGCCGCAGAACCGGCAGAACGTCAGTGTGTCAATCACTATGGAACAGGCTTTCGACGACTGGTGCGTGGCAGCTGTGGCAAAGAAGCTCGGCAAGACGGCCGACTACGAACGCTTCATCAAGCGCAGCGAGTACTATCGTAACCTCTTTAATCCTGCTACGGGCTTTTTCCAACCCAAGGACGACAAGGGCAACTGGCTGGAGCCTTTCGATCCGCTGAGCTATGAGAATCCTTGCTTCGTAGAAGGCAACGCATGGCAATATATGTGGTTCGTGCCGCAAAACCCGCAAGGGCTTATCGACCTCTTTGGCGGCGTGAAACCTTTCATCAAGAAGCTCAACGAGAACTTTACGCTGACGGAGACCAGCGGCGAAGTGAACGGCAATGCAAGTGGCTTCATAGGACAGTACGCTCACGGTAATGAGCCAAGCCATCACACCGTCTATCTCTATAACTT
>ONSR01000039.1 GCA_900320565.1 uncultured Prevotellaceae bacterium | reverse complement strand
ATGGAAAATCAGCGAAGGCGGCAACTCCGGCATCTTCTACCTCGGCAAGGAAACGGCTACCATCAACAATGACGCTCCCAAGACCGAAGAGACAAAGGCTGGCAATGTTACCATCACGCAGACCATCGACAATCGCGGCAAGCTCAACTATCAGCCCATCTACATCAGCTGTCCTGAGTGCCAGGTGCTCGACAATGAGCGTCACCCCGATGCTAAGCTCGGTGCAACCCTCGGCATTCGTCAGAGCACAAGCCTCTACGACATGATTGTCGCAAAGCCTCAGAATGCCAATCCTGCAGGCCAGTGGAACAAGGTGAAGATTGTCGTGAAGAATGGCAAGGTCACTCACTTCCAGAATGGTGTCAAGGTGTTGAGCTACACTTTGGCAAACAAGGCTTGGGTTGACCTGGTGCAGACCTCTAAGTTCAGCCAGAAGAACTGGCCCCTTGCTTACGAAATCATGAAGGATTGCGGCAAGGATGCAGGTTACTTTGGCATGCAGGACCATGGCGACGAGGTTTGGTATCGCAACATCCGCGTCAAGGTTCTCAAGTAAGATACATATTATATATAATAAGGTATAACGATGAAAAAGATTCTTTTATTCATCTGTCTTGCCGCCACCTTCCTTGGCTATGGCTTGAATGCTGACGCCAAGAAGAAAGAGATTGCTTTCCAGATGTACTCAGTTCGTGAGCTTATCGGCAACCCCGACAAGTATGCACAGAACCACGAGAGCACACTGAAAGCATTGGCTAAGATGGGATATACTGCTGTCGAGGCTGCCAACTATGGTGACGGCAAGCTCTATGGCGTCACTCCCGAGCAGTTCAAGGCCGACATCGAAGCAGCAGGCATGAAGGTACTCTCAAGCCACGTTGGTCACAACCTGAATAACGAAGAGCTGAAGTCAGGCAACTTCGACGGAGCCCTGCAATGGTGGGCTCAATGCATCGATGCTCACAAGCGTGCCGGCATGAAGTACATCGTGAACCCTGGCGTCAACTATCCCAAGACTCTGGCAGAAGCAGACGTCATCTGCAAGTATCTGAACAAGGTCGGCGAAATGGTGAACGCAGCAGGCATGAAGTTCGGCTACCACAACCACTCGCACGAGTTCGGTAAGGTAGAGAACAAGGTGTGGTACGACTACATGGTAGAGCACACCGATGCCGATAAGGTGTTCTTCGAAATGGACGTCTATTGGGCAGTACGTGGACAAGTTAGTCCTGTCGAGTACTTCAAGAAGTATCCCGGGCGCTTCACTCTGCTCCACATCAAGGACCACAAGGAATTTGGCGAAAGCGGCATGGTAGGCTTTGATGCCATCTTCAACAATGCCGACGTGGCAGGCCTCAAGCACTTGGTTGTCGAGTTGGAAGGAAGCAACAGGCCCAACATCCTGGACGGCATGAAGGTTTGTGCCGACTACCTCAAGGCAGCAAAGTTCGTCAAGGCAAGCTACGACAAGTAAGTTTAATGTAATTCATAATTCTTAATTCATAATTCATAATTAAAGGCTACGCCTGCTAGTCCGGCAGTGGAAACAATTATGAATTGTGAATTATGAATTATGAATTGCTTTCAGCTATGGAGATAGAAGACAAGAGCAAAAAACAGATAGAAGAGCAAGAGGTTCAAGAGGGAACAATGTCCTTCTGGGACCATCTTGAGGTGTTGCGATGGGCGCTGTTTCGCAGTGCTTGTGTGTTGGCAGTCATTATGGTGGGCACATTCATTGCCATGCCCTACATCTTCGACCGCTTCATCCTGGCACCCACAAGCAACGACTTCTTCACCTATCGCTGGCTCAATGCCATCGGCAAAGGCTTCGTGAAGCTCTCGCCAGACTTTGATGTACAAATCATCAACATCAATGTCGCCAGCCAGTTCATGACACACATCTCGACATCCGTATCAATGGCAGCAGTTATTGCCTTCCCCTACTTCATATGGGAGATATGGAAGTTCATCGAGCCGGCACTCTTCGAGGATGAGGTCAAGCATCTGCGGCCGGCCTTCCTGGGCGGCACACTTATGTTCTACATCGGCTGTGCCATCGGCTATGTGCTTGTCTTTCCATTCACCTTCAGGTTCCTTGTCGAATATAACCTGAGTCCAAACATCACGAACCAAATCAATCTGCAGAGCTACATCGACAACTTCACGATGCTCATCCTCGTGATGGGTATCGTCTTCGAGATGCCACTGCTTGCTTGGTTGCTCAGTCTGTTTGGAATCCTCAGGAAGAGTCTCCTCCGCGAGTACAAAAGGCATGCAATTGTCGCACTTCTCATCGCCGCCGCCATCATCACCCCAAGCGGCGACCCCTTCACGCTGATGCTCGTCTTTATCCCACTATATGTGCTCTATGAGCTATCAATCCTCGTTGTAAAGGACAAACAAAGACAGAAGCCTCAGAATGACGTATTACGGCAATAAACGCCTTATTATTACACACAAAAGGCGAAAGTGTGCATGTTTTTCACCTAAAATGCATAAAATTTTACTTTTTTTCTTGCAGGGAACAAAATAATGTCGTAACTTTGCAGCAAATAAAGCGTGTAAAATAACGTTAGAAAAAGAGAAAAGAACACTAATATTGTTAATCAATTGTTAAACAAATGAAAAAGATTACACTCGTTATTGCTATGTTCGCTATGGCAATGGCATCCAGTGCACAGTACACTGGTCACAAGTTTTTTGACAACTGGTCAATTGGTGCAGAAGGTGGCGTAAGCACAAACCTCCACGATTGGGACACTCCCAACGGCGCAGTAGCCGGCATCAACTTCACCAAGGGTATCACTCCTGTTCTGAGCTTGGAATTCCAACTTCAGGCTGGCTTCAACGACGACCCCAACTGGAACTGGGCTGCAAAGAGTCCTAATGTTGTCGACAATGCTAGCATCTATGCTAACACCAAGATCAACCTCATGAACTGGTTTGGCGGTTACAAGGGTGCTCCTCGTTTCTTCGAGATTCAGGCTCGTGGCGGTGTTGGTTACACTCGCTTCTTCTGGCCCACCTTCGATGGAATTCCATCAAGAAGCGGCAATGACCTGAACCGTTGCAACTTCAAGTTCGGTCTTGACTTCGACTTCAACCTCGGTGAGAAGAAGGCTTGGACTATCAGCCTGCGTCCTGCAGTTATCCTGAAGACCTCTCGCGACAACGATCCTCTTCGCGAATCAGGTCTGGGTATGCAGGTTGTATGTGACAAGGGTAGCGGTTGCACAGCTTATGGCCACAACGCTATCGGTCAGATCACCGCTGCTGTCACCTATCACTTCAAGACCAGCAACGGCACTCACTACTTCACAGAGGTTAAGCCCGTCGAGGTTACCAAGGTCGTAGAGAAGACTGTTGAAAAGCCCGTCGAGAAGGTTGTCGAGAAGGTTGTCGAGAAGGTTGTCACCAAGAACGTTGGTAATGGTGTAACTGTTGAGTTCGCTCAGAACAAGGCTACTCTCAGCAACACTGCTAAGGCTAAGCTGAACACTATCGACAAGAGCGCTACTGTTGTTATCGACGGTTATGCTTCTCCCGAAGGTGCTAAGGCTTACAACCAGAAGCTGTCACAGCGTCGTTGCGATGCAGTCAAGGCTTATCTTGAGGATCGTGGCGTGAAGGTTGCCGGTGCAAATGCTCACGGTGCTGAAGGTGCTGAGTCTCAGCGTGTAGTTTACGTTACAATTAAGTAATCGAGACTTACATCAATAACGAACAAATAACTTGGAAGCCCTGCCACAATCGTGGCGGGGCTTCTTCTTTTTTCCTTCTTTACGAACATAGGGCAGCCATGTTTGCCAACTAAGCACGTTGAGTTTGCCAACTAAGCACGCCATGTTTGCAAATTAAGCACGCCATGTTTGCAAATTAAGCACGTTAACTTTGCGATTTAGCTACGCCTCATTTTTAGAAGTCACACGAAGCGTTAAGTGTTAAGTGTTAAGTGCCGTTTTCAACATATACACACATACGCTCATAATGCCTCGAAAGAAACAAGACTATATATATTATTATATTAATATTCTATTATAATATATATATATAATGTATGCCTAAAAGAAAAAGCAATTGTATATATGTCTTTTTAGCCAGTTAACAGTTAACGGTTAACGCTTTGCCTTCATGGCTTTATTGTGCATCATCTCTCTGAAACGGTTTGTAGCACTCCTATCTTTTACTTGCGCAAAATTGGCAGACGAACGTCGCCTATCAGGATGTTCTCACCATCACATCCCAAGATATAAACAGAGAAGCGGATAGCCTTACAACTTGGCTATCCGCTTCTCCTTTACTAATGTGTCTTACCTGTATTACCCAGACAGAATCAGAACTCCTGAAGAGATTTCTCCTTGATGACTTGTCTTGTACGTTCTGTGTCGGACGAACGGAACACGAGGATGCCCTTGCCCGAGAGGAGGAAGGAGTACATGTAGGCAATGCTGATGTCGGCTTCAGCAAAGAGAGCCAGCACGCGAGCTGCCTCGCCTGGTTTATCTTCGAGTTGAATGGCAAAGACATCGGTAATAGTTGCCGTGATGCCTTGCTCTTTCAGCACGATAAAGGCACGCTCTGGGTCATCACAAATGATGCGATAGATGCCGAAATCCTGCGTGTCGGAAATGGTGGAGGCGATTATCTGGATGCCTGCGCCTTTGAGCACATTCAGCACGGTAAGGAGCGTGCCACGCTTGTTTTCGATAAATATGGACAATTGTTTCATAACGTCTTGTTTTTATTGATATACTTTGCGCTTGTCAACAACACGAACTGCTTTACCTTCGCTGACGGGCAAACTTCCCTTGGGCACGAGCTTCACAATAGGCGTGAGTAAGATTTCATCCTTCAAGGCACGACAAACGTTCTTGGTCAGCGACTGCAGGCGTGCATAGTCGTCAGTAAACATCTCTGCCAACTCGACCTCGACCGTCATGTTGTCGTTGTCGTCATCCGTAGTGAGTGTGATGAGGTAGTTGCTTGCCAGCTCTGGGAACGTCATCAGTATCTTCTCGATCTGTATGGGGAAGATGTTCACGCCTCGCAGCACCATCATGTCGTCGCTGCGACCCTTCATGCGGTCGAGGCGCACGTGGTTGCGCCCACAAGGACAAGTGCGGCCAAGCACACGGGTGAGGTCGCGTGTGCGATACCTTATCAAAGGCATAGCCTCGCGCTTCAATGTGGTCAGCACAAGCTCACCAATCTCGCCGTCGGGTACGGGCTCAAGGGTCTCTGGATCAACAATCTCGACGATGTAATAGTCCTCCCAAAAGTGGAGACCATTCTGCTCTTGGCACTCGAAGCCGACACCAGGGCCACACATCTCCGACATACCGAAACTGTTGTAAGCCTTCACGCCAAACATGTTCTCGATGCGCTTGCGCTGTTCCTCGGAATGAGGCTCAGCACCGATGGCAAAGGTCTTGAGCTTCGTGTCCTTTCGAGGGTCAACACCCTGCTCCTGCATCACCTCGTAAAGGCGCGTCAAGTACGACGGAACAGCATGAATAGCAGTCGTGCCAAAGTCTTTGATGAACTTAATCTGACGCAACGAGTTGCCTGCAGCTGCCGGCACAGTCAGCATGCCAAGCCTTTCAGCGCCGTACTGGAAGCCAAGTCCGCCGGTGAACATGCCGTAGCCAGATGAATTTTGGAAGACATCGTCAGGACGCAGGCCTACCATCCAGAGGTTACGTGCCACTTGGTTTGCCCACTCGTCGAGGTCGTTCTTCGTGTGCAGGATGACGGTTGGGTTGCCCGTCGTGCCACTGCTGGAATGCAGACGAACGCAGTCGGTCAAAGGCACTGCAGCCAATCCGAAGGGATAGGTGTCGCGAAGGTCCTGCTTTGTGGTAAAGGGCAATTTGCGAATGTCAGCAGGCGATTTGATGTCCTCTGCCTTAATGCCCATCTCTTTGAACTTCTGGGCATAGAAAGGCACCTTGGCACATCTGTTGATTGTCTCTTGCAGACGCTCTGTCTGCAGTTTGTTTAATTCCTCCCGAGAGAGCGTTTCGTACTCGGGATGAAGGTACGGAGATTTAACATCCATGGTCTTTATGGAATTGTTTGATTCGTTCTGTAAACAGTTGTTCTTGTTCGCGGCGGAAGAAGGAAGTGCAGATACGCACACCTTGCTGCGTGGAGCCCATCGTGTCCAGCGGATAGACGGCAATGCCGCAGGTCATCAGTTCGCGCGTCAGCTGCAGGTCATTCATGCCCGGGTACTGCACGGTGAAGTAAAAGCCGTCGGCCAGCGGAGCGCCCATATCGTTGTCATAGACGAGATAGAAGCCATTGGCGAGCAGCACATCCTTCATAAACTTGGCCCTGCGACCGTACTCCTTGACATCATCGAGGAAGTTGTACTCTCCCTTGACAGCCGCTTCCATCAGCGCTGCCATTGCGTGTTGCACGGAGTGCGTGGTGCCGCTGGAGAGCGTGTACATCAGTCTGCCGACGAAGAAGTCGCCCAAGGTTCCCACACCGAACTTCTCCTGCAAGGGAGCATAGATACGGTGGAAAAGTTTGTTCGATATGCAAGTCACACCAATACGCTGACCGGCATACGAGAATGCCTTTGACGCCGACACCCACAGCACGTAGTTGTCGGTATAGCGTGCAACAGTGGCTTGGAAAGGCTCTTGATAGGGATGCGAGAGGTCGCGACGAAAGTCCATCGCAAAGTATGCCAAGTCCTCAAGCACAAGGATGTCGTACTTCGTCGCAATCTGTCCGATGCCTTTCAGCTCTTCTTCCGTGAAACAAACCCACGAGGGATTGTTAGGATTGGAATAGACGACGGCACAGATGTTGCCCTTCGCAACAATCTCTTCCAGTTTCTTTATCAGGTCGTTACCTCTGTAGTTGTATATGTCGAGGGCTTCGTGCTTGAGGCCGATGACGTCGCATTGTGTGGTCTGCACAGGGAAACCTGGCTGGATGAGCAGCACAGTATCCTGTTTCGTTCCTGCAAAAGCATGATGAATAGCAGTAAAGGTGGCGAAGGTGCCCTGCATGCTGCCCGTCGTCGGCACACAACCTTCGGGCGCAACATCCACACCGATGAATGCCTTCACGAAGTCCGAAGCTGCCTTCTTGATGCGCGGAATGCCTCCATTAGGCGGATAAATCGTGGCGCAACCATTCTTGAGTGCTTCTGCCTCAGCCTTCAAAGCAATCTCCGAAGGCTGCAAGCCTGGCACGCCCATCTCAAGATGAATCACTTCCTCGCCTGTCTTTTCTTCAATGACACGCGAGAGTGCCTGTATGTCTCGGATAGTGGCCTGAGAGAAATCCCCAAGCCCCATCGAGTCAATGATGCTTATGACTTGTTTTTTGTCTAACACGATTATTCTGTTTAGGTTTGACTAAAGCAACACCATCTGCAAAGATACGCATTGTTTACCAAATGCGCAACAAAAAGGCAGATTATTTTTCTTTCGGAGTGCTTTTGTTAATACAGATTTTTGCTTTATCCTGTTATATAAGGTGCAGATTAGGCTACAAAAGACGTGACTGCCCAGCGGAGGCAACGGCAGGAACTGGGAGACTTGTGCTGACAAAAAGGGTAAAACGTGCTGAGAAAAGGGGGCACATGTGCTGTCGATTTTGTTCCTACCCGCTCGCCCGCATGAATTAGGGCGGCCGCCCCAATATATTGGAGCAACCGCCCTTATATATGAGAGCGACCGCTATAATCCGACTTTCACACTATAAGTTAGTGCCAATTTGAGAAGTCGCGCTTGTCGTTCACGTGCTTTGCCTTGCCGGTAGAGCGCTGGATGGTCCCTGGCGGCTGGATGTGGATGTTGGGTTTGATGCCAGTGAGGGAGACGAGGCGGTCGTAGAGCGGCTTGATGAAAGGCATCTGCTTGCCGGGGTTCGGCGAGAAGAACTCTTCGCGCAACTCGACGTCGAGGTCGAAGGTATCCTCGTTGCCCTTGCGATCGACGGTGATGAAGTACTGCGGTGTGAAGGCGGGGAACTCGGTGAGCACGGTCTCTATCTGGCTTGGGAAGACATTGACACCACGAATGATGAGCATGTCGTCGCTTCGTCCCAGCACCTTTCCGAGACGAACGGCTGTGCGTCCGCACTTACAGGGCTCGTAGTTAAGGCTCGAGAGGTCACGCGTACGGTAGCGAAGGATGGGCATTGCCTCCTTGCAGAGCGAGGTGATGACCAACTCGCCGACCTCGCCTGGGGCAACCGGTTCGAGCGTCTCGGGGTTAACAATCTCGGGCAGGAAATAGTCTTCCCAGATGTGTGTGCCGTCCTGATACTGGCACTCGCCACCTACACCAGGTCCACACATCTCGGTCAAGCCATAGATGTCGATAGCCTTGATGTGCAGTTTGGCTTCGAGTTCACGACGAATGCCCCACGTCCAAGGTTCTGCTCCGAAGAAGCCGACACGCAGCTTGAGCTTCGAGACATCGACTTTGTTCTTCTCGATGACCTCTGCGAGGTGCAAGGCATAGGAAGGCGTGCAACAGATGGCAGCTGTGCCCATGTCCTGCATCATCATGATTTGCTTCTCTGAGTTGCCGGCTGAGGTGGGCAACTGAATGGCTCCAAGCTTTGCGGCTCCGTCGTGAGCACCAAGACCTCCGGTAAAGAGGCCATAGCCGTAGCTCACCTGAACGACGTCGCCTGGGCCCACATCGCCAACGGCAAAGACACGTGCACAGCACTCCGACCACATGTCGAGGTCAGCCTGCGTGTAAGTACCGACAACAGGCTTGCCCGTCGTACCGCTCGAAGCATGGATGCGACGGATCTGGTCCATCGGCACTGCCTGCAAGCCGAAGGGATATTCGTCACGAAGGTCGTACTTGGTAGTAAAAGGAAGTTTGGTGACGTCATCAATAGACTTGATGTCCTCAGGCTTCACACCGAGTTCGTCCATCTTCCTCTTGTAGAAAGGAACGGACTCGTAGCATCGTTTCACTGTAGCCACAAGTCGTTCGCTCTGCAGCTTTCTCATGTCCTCGCGGGACATGCATTCCATTTCGGGATTGTGTATCATATGTTATCCTGATAGGTTTATGTTAGTTATTTAGTTATAAAGTTCCAGCTTTGACACCTGCATCGAATGCTTTGAGGTTGGCTTCGACGACCTGTTCACCCTTACGAGAGAACACGGTGGCAATGGCTTCTCTGAGGCTTTCCACAGAAAGGATGCCAATAGCTGGAGCAGCCATGCCAAGCAATACCATGTTGGCACCACGGGGATTGCCGCAATCCTTGGCAACCGTCTCAATGTCGAGCTTGATGCTGGGCAAGGTGTCAAGCTCCTTCTGCAAGGCTTCTTCGTCAGGGTAATTGGGGATATTGACGAAAGGCTTCGAGCTGGTCACTATACGACCCTCTTTGCTGAGGTAAGCAAGGTAACGCATGGCTTCCATGGGTTCCATAGAGATGATGAGGTCTGCACCGGCTTCGGCTATGAGGTCGCTCCAGATAGGCTCTGTAGAGAGGCGCAGGTTCGACTGCACATCGCCACCTCGTTGACTCATGCCATGCACCTCGGCTTGTTTAAGATAGAGGCCAGCCTTCGTAGCAGCCTCGCCTATGATGGTTGCGATGGAGAGGATGCCTTGTCCACCCACACCGCAAAGGATGATGTCTTTCTTCATGCTTCTATTGCTTTTTGGCTCTTGCGTGTCTCGCAAAAGTTTGTATGCACTCCCTTCTCGGAATGATGACACTCACACCCTTGTACTCAATCTCTTCCTTGATGACACGTGTTATCTCTGGCATGTTCTTTGGCAGGGGAACTACGACGCGCACATGCTCTGGCTCTACGCCAAGTCCAAGACAGATGGCCTCGTACTTGTTGGTACCAGCTGAGTCTTGTCCACCCGTCATACCTGTCGTGAGGTTGTCGGAGATGACAACGGTTATGTTGGCCTTATCGTTGACTGCGTCCAGCAGGCCTGTCATGCCGCTATGCGTGAAGGTTGAGTCACCTATGATGGCAACGGCTGGGAAGAGTCCTGCATCGGCTGCGCCTTTTGCCATTGTGATGCTTGCGCCCATATCCACGCAGGACGAGAGAGCCTGGAAGGGAGGCAGTGCGCCAAGCGTGTAGCAGCCGATATCGCCAAAGACACGATGGTCAGGATAATCAGCCAGCACTTGATTCAAGGCAGCATAGACGTCTCTATGACCGCAGCCCTGACAGAGCTGAGGAGGACGCGCCGCCATATTCTGGGCTGGAGCAAAGACTGCTCCTGCCTGTTTGCCCAAAGCTTTGGCGACATTGTCAGGAGTAAGCTCACCTGTTCGAGGCAGGTCACCTGTCAAGCGTCCCTTCACAGGATAGCCTGCGCCAAGCAAACCTTTGACGAGTTCCTCTACGACAGGCTGACCGTCTTCTATGACAAGAAGCTCGTCGCACTTTGCTGCCAAAGACTTTATCTTCTCTTCGGGCAAAGGATATTGCGAAATCTTGACGAGGTTGGCGTCACTGCCAAGTGCTTCTTTGACATAGTTATATGCGATGCCGCAAGCCAGGATGCCCGTCTTGCCGGGAGCAGTCTCTACCTTATTATATATGCTTTCTGCAGAAGCCTGCTTCATGGCATCTTGCTTCTCGATGAGCTTCACGTACTTCTTCCTTGCGATGCCAGGCAAGAGCACCCACTGGTCTGTTGCAGGCGAGAGTACCTTCTCTGCCTTTGGCTCCGTAACTTCGACAGCTGCACGAGAGTGAGCCAAACGCGTCACGACACGAAGCACGATAGGTTCGCCAAGCTTTTCCGAGAGTTCGAAGCCATAAGCCATCATGTCGTAGGCTTCCTGCTGATTGGACGGTTCCAGGCAGGGAACGAGGGCAAACTTGGCATAGAAGCGCGAGTCTTGTTCGTTCTGAGAAGAGTGCATCGAGGGGTCGTCAGCAGCAAGGACGATGAGTCCACCTTTGACGCCAGTAATGGCGCTGTTAACGAAAGCGTCAGCACAGACGTTCATGCCCACATGCTTCATGCAAACGAGGGCTCGCTTGCCTGCATACGACATGCCAAGAGCTGCTTCCATTGCCGTCTTCTCGTTCGTGCACCAACGCGAATGAATGCCACGTTCTTTGGCAAGAGGATGGCTTTGTATGTATTCAGTGATTTCCGTGCTTGGTGTACCAGGATAAGCGTACACGCCACTCAGTCCGGCATTGATGGCACCAAGAGCAACGGCTTCATCACCTAAAAGGAGTTTCTTCATATATTAGTCGTTTGGGAAATTAGTCGTTTGGTCGTTTAGGGGAAGTTAAGCCCTGATGAGTTGCAAGAACTCTTCTCGCGTCTTGGCTTGATTGAAGGCGCCACAGAAGTCGCTGGTCGTCGTGATGCTACCTTGCTTCTGCACACCACGCATCTGCATGCACATGTGCTGAGCCTCGACCACAACCATAACGCCAAGGGGCTGCAGAGCTTCCTGAATGCAATCGCGAATCTGCTTCGTCATGCGTTCCTGAATCTGGAGGCGATGCGAGAAGCAGTCCACCACGCGAGCAATCTTGCTAAGGCCTGTCACTTGTCCGTTGGGGATGTAAGCGACATGAACCTTTCCGTAGAAAGGAAGCATATGATGCTCGCAAAGAGAATAGAAATTGATGTCACGCACGATGACCATCTGCCTGTAATCCTCGTTGAACTTCGCTGAGTTGAGTATTGCGACAGGGTCTTGCTCGTAACCACAAGTAAGGAAAGTCATAGCTCGAGACACACGCTTAGGTGTCTTGAGCAAGCCTTCGCGCTGAGCGTCTTCACCAAGAAGATTGAGGATAGCGCGTATGTGTTCCGAGATTTCTTTTTGAGTGGGAGTAAGTTCGTGCTTGTATTGCTCTTCCATTTTATATTCTTGCGTTAATCTTACTTTTCACGACCACAGCCTCGCGGAAGATGCCCATCTCACGAATCTGCCTGAGCATTTCTCTGGCCTCTTCGTTTGTCTGGAAGTCACCGACTCTGCAAAGCCAATGAGGTGAAACGAAACTGACATAGACACGCTGTGTAGGGAAGTAATTTCTGAAGCGCAAGCCAGCAGCTCGCGCTTCAGCCTTACCTTTACGTGAATTGTCGCCGAAGTACACTTGGATGCGATATCCGTTTCTCACCCTTGTCGCATGCGAAAGGCTATCCACAGCGACAGACGCTACAGAGTCCTGGTCAGCACCGTCAACCTGTTTCTTTTTGGAACTCGACTTCAATGCCCCGTTCACTAGGTCTGTGATGGACTTTTCCTGATGCAGAATGATTCTGCCCACCGAGTCAGCCACTTGTTGCAACTTATCGGTGAAGGTCTGCTGGGCACTCACATTAAGAGCGCCCAAGCAGAAGATGAGGGACAAAATGTACTTCATATCTGATAATTAGAAAATGTGAAATGTGGAAAATAAGAAAAGGCACGGACGCTCTTTCTTCTTTTCTTAATTTCTTATTCTCTTATTTTCCTTTTACTTCCAAGCGTCAATGATGCCCTTGAAGTCAGGAGCCTTGAGGCTTGCACCACCAATCAGACCACCGTCGATGTCAGGCTTGCCAAATAGTTCAGGAGCATTGCTTGCCTTGCAGGAACCGCCATAGAGGATGGTGGTGTCGTCGGCTGCCTGTGCGCCATAGACGTCGGCTACGCATTTACGGATGAAGGCGTGGATCTCCTCTGCCTGCTCTGCAGTAGCGGTCTTGCCTGTACCGATGGCCCAAATGGGTTCGTAGGCAATCACGATATTCTTCCACTGTTCTGCAGAGAGATGGAAGACGCTGCCCTGGAGTTCTGCCTTGCAGACTGCTTCCTGCTGGTTTGCTTCACGCTGTTCGAGGCTTTCGCCGATGCAGAAGATGACCTTCAAGCCGTTTGCAAGAGCGAGGTCAACCTTCTCCTTGAGGATTTCAGGAGTCTCGTTGTAGTATTCGCGACGCTCGCTGTGACCAAGGATAACATACTCAGCACCTGTGCTCTTCACCATTGCTGCGCTGACTTCGCCCGTGTAGGCACCACTTTCCTTGTTGGCACAGTTCTCTGCGCTAACGGCGATGACGCTGTCCTTCAGCAGTTCGCTAACGGTTGCGAGGTGGATGAAGGGAGTGCCAATGATGACTTCACAGTTGGGCTTTTCAGCAGCCAGAATGTTCTTCAGTTCAGTAGCGAGTGCTACACCTTCCTGCAGGGTCTTGTTCATTTTCCAGTTGCCTGCTACGATTTTCTTTCTCATGATTTCTTTAATTAAGTTCGTTATTACGTTATTTCGATATTTCGATGTTTTCTATGTCTTGAGGGGTGGGCAGGGCTGTGGAGGGCCATTTGCCAACGACTTTGCCGTCGTGAAGGAGCATGAGGCCTGGGTTGGAACGTATCATGGTCTTCAGGACGACTGCATCAGCGTGGCAGAAGGGATACTCTGCTCCAGTCATCTCTATCCAATTGGCGATGGCTTTCTCTCCGCTCGATGTCAAGCAATAGAACGGCAGACTGTTTTCCTTGCAGAAGTCGTGGAGCGCAAGCAGTTCACCCATTCTGCCGTCGTCGGCTTTTTCGAGATAGGGAGCCACCAGGAGGAATGTATAGCCCTCGTCGTTTAGAATCAAGTCGGTCAGGTCTTCGCCTGTTGCTGCATCTTGGATGAAGAGGTCCCCCACTCCAGTTCGCTTCGATGGTTCCACCTCGATGGTCTTGGAGTCGATGAAGGTCCAAGTGCTGTCTGGATAGTCTTCGAGTGCAAACTCTTTGCGCTCTCCGTCTTTCTCCATGATGAAGGTCGTGATGAACTGCCCATAGCTCTGCTGGTCTTCGAGCCATGCTTTGCGGATGTCAGCCCCCACGTGATAGGGACGGAAGTCTATGACGGGCAGTCGCCAGAGGTTGTAGCTCATAAAGACGACGGCAAAGACGAGCGAACAGAGTGCCACCATCCATTGATACTTCTTCCCCACAAAGTGAGGCATCAGCTTGTAATAGCGAAGAGCGAGGATGGAGAAGATGAGCAGGACGACGTTCTTGCCAAAGGTCTGCCAGTTGGAGAGCACGAGTGCATCGCCAAAGCAGCCACAATCGGAAACAGGGTTCTTCAGGGCCAGATAGAGCGTCAATGGCGTCATGACGAGCAAGAAGCAAATGGAGACGGTCGTAGCCAGACGACGACGGATGCCAAAGAACAGGTAGATGCCCATCAGGAACTCCACGATGGCCAGGATGCAAGCCAGCGTCAAGGGCACACCTTCTGGCAGGAGATTGCTGATGCCAAAGGCTGCACCATAGTCCTCTATCTTGTACTGCGTGCCACGAGGGTCGATGAGCTTCACCACGCCAGAGAAGAGGTACGTCAAGGCAAGCACCATGCGCACCACGTTCACAAGAAAATAAGAAAATGAGAAATGTAGAAAATTAGAAGACTTGGACATGATTTCTTATTTTCTTATTCGCTTATTGTCTTATTTTCTTCAAGCTTAATCAAGCCAAAGACGGCATAATTCAACATATCCATATAGTTGGCGTCAACGCCTTCGCTCACCAGAGTGTCGCCTTCGAGCAGTTCTATCTGTTTCGTGCGGAAGACTTTCATGAGGATGAGGTCTGTGTAGCTGCTGATGCGCATGCCTCGCCAAGCCTCGTCATAGTCGTGGTTCTTGCGGAGCATCAGTTGCAGAGCCTCGTTCGCGTGCTTGTCGTAAGCCTCGATGGCTTCGTCAACCGTCATGTCGTCAGGTTTCTCGCTGAAGCCTTTCTCCAGCTGAATGAGGCCAATGATTGCGTAATTGACGATGCCGATAAACTCAGGACGTATGCCTTCGTCAACGAGGGAGACACCTTTCGTTTCGATGCTGCGGATGCGATTGGCCTTGATGTATATCTGGTCTGTAAGCGACGAGGGACGGAGGATTCGCCATGCAGCACCATAGTCGTGCAACTTCTTGACAAACAAAGTACGGCATTCCGCCATCACCTTCTCGAACTGTTCTTTGGTATTCATTGACGCATTACTAAATTCGCGTGCAAATATACTACTTTATTTTCAAATACGAGACAAGTTTGGCAGAAAAAAGTCTTATAGAGACTTATTTGGCTTGTGAGTTGAGAGTTACGGCTCAATCGTCGACCTGTCGGTTGACTGGCGTCGAGTTGAAGCTTGACTAGAGAACTTAGCAAACTTCTGCAGAGAACTTTGACAACTTCTGCAGAGAAGTTGGCCAACTTCTGCAGAGAAGTTTTTACGTTTTTCTATAGCTTTGTTTCCCAATCACTTGCAAAACTCGGAAAATCCTGCAGAGGATTTGCCCAAATCCTGCTGTGGATTTGATGAAATCCTCACGTGGATTTTGCCAAATCCTCACGTCGATTTTAGGAACGAGTCCCTCTTGCCTTAGGGACCTGTCATTTCAATCCGCATTCTCGATTTGTACGATTTTTCTTGCCTATTTGAAGAATTTGCACTACTTTTGCACCCGATTTCAGATAACAGACACAATTCCATCACAATGAGCAAGCCTTACACTACAGCCATACTCCTGCTGCACTGCCCAGACAAGCAGGGCATCATCTCGGAGGTAACGAAGTTCATCACTGACAACAAGGGCAACATCGTCTATCTGGACCAGTACGTCGATAAGATAGAAGGGATGTTCTTCATGCGCATAGAATGGGAACTGGAAGGGTTCCTGATTCCACGCGACAAGCTCTACGACTACATCGACACGCTCTATTCGCAGCGCTACCAGATGAAGTTCAGCCTCTACTACAGCGACAAGCGTCCACGCATGGCTATCTTCGTCAGCAAGATGAGCCATTGCCTCTACGACATGCTGGCACGATGGAAGGCTGGAGAGTTCGACTGTGAGATTCCCTGCATCATATCGAACCACGAGGACTTGCGCTACGTGGCCGACCAGTTCGGCATTCCCTTCTACGTCTGGAGCATCAACAAAGACCACTCGAACAAGGCAGAAGTGGAGGCTGCAGAGATGGAACTGCTCAAGAAGGAGGACGTCTCGTTCATCGTCCTGGCACGCTACATGCAAATCATCAGCGACGAGATGATAGCCACCTATCCGCACCACATCATCAACATCCACCACTCGTTCCTGCCCGCATTCATTGGCGCGAAGCCTTATCATCAGGCTTACGAGCGAGGCGTCAAAATCATTGGTGCCACCAGCCACTACGTCACGGCTGAACTCGATGCAGGCCCCATCATCGAACAGGACGTAGCAAGAATCACTCACAAAGACACACCCGAGAGCCTCGTCCTGAAAGGCAAAGACCTGGAAAAAATTGTCCTCTCGCGTGCCGTCTCAAAACACATCCAGCGAAAGATTCTGACCTACAAGAACAAGACGGTCATCTTCAGCTAAGCCACGAGGACACATAATAGCATTATAAAAACAACGGATTCCACGAATTAAACGGATTATTCGCATAGACTAAATCCGTAAAATCTGTGAAATCCGTTGTTTTTATAATGCTACTTTGTAATTTAAAGTACCTTCTTTGTTCTGAGATATGCCGAAACCTTAGTAAGCAAAGATGGGGTACTTCTCCATGATGGCGTTCACTTCGCTGCGTACCTGAGCGATGACAGCCTCATCTTCTGGAGCATTCAGCACGCGTTCGATGAACTCTGCAATCTTCACCATCAAGTCTTCCTTAGCACCACGAGTCGTGAGAGCTGGCGTGCCAAGACGGATGCCTGAAGTCTGGAAAGCGCTGCGGCTATCGAAGGGAACCATGTTCTTGTTCACCGTCAGGTCGGCTGCCACAAGTGCCTTCTCTGCCACCTTGCCTGTGAGGTCAGGATACTTCGAGCGCAGGTCAACAAGCATTGAGTGATTGTCCGTACCACCACTGACGATGTCGAAGCCACGCTTCATCAGTTCGTCGGCCAGCACAGCAGCGTTCTTCTTCACCTGCTTTGCCCATTCCTTGAACTCAGGCTGCAAAGCCTCGCCAAAAGCAACAGCCTTGGCTGCGATGACGTGCTCCAGCGGACCACCCTGAATGCCAGGGAAGACAGCGCTGTTCAGCAAAGCCGACATCTTCTTGATCTCGCCCTTCGGAGTCGTCTTGCCCCAAGGATTGTCGAAGTCCTTGCCCATGAGGATGATGCCACCACGAGGGCCACGAAGAGTTTTGTGGGTCGTGCTGGTCACGATGTGAGCGTACTTCACAGGGTTGTCGAGCAAGCCTGCGGCGATGAGGCCAGCAGGATGTGCCATGTCAATCATCAGGATGGCTCCCACCTTGTCAGCAATCTGACGCATACGGGCGTAGTCCCATTCGCGGCTATAAGCCGAGCCGCCACCAATGATGAGCTTGGGCTTGTGCTCGAGAGCGAGCTGCTCCATCTCGTCGTAATCCACACGACCAGTCTCCTTCTTCAGGTTGTAGCCGATTGGCTTATAGATGATGCCACTGGTGTTGACGAGAGAACCGTGGCTGAGGTGACCACCATGGTCGAGGTTCAAGCCCATAAAGGTGTCGCCAGGATTCAGGCAAGCCAGGAAGACGGCTGCATTGGCCTGAGCACCCGAGTGAGGCTGCACGTTGGCATACTCTGCGTCGAAGAGCTTGCAGATGCGGTCGATGGCAAGTTGCTCCACCTCGTCCACAACCTGACAGCCGCCATAATAGCGCTTGCCAGGATAGCCCTCGGCATATTTGTTGGTCAGGCACGAGCCCATGGCTGCCATAACCTGGTCACTTACATAGTTCTCTGAGGCAATAAGTTCCATGCCTCGACGCTGTCGCTGGTTCTCCTTCTCAATGAGGGAGAAGATGGTTGAATCCTGATTCATTTACAATTACACTATTAACAATTAAATACTTGTTTGCTTAAATATCCCCTCCCCTCGGGGAGGATGGGAGGGGGCTCCTTATACCAATTTGACGTCTGCCAGACTTATTTCCCTGTTGCAGTAGTGGCACTGAAGGGTTCCCCTTTCCTTGCCAAGAAAATGGAAGCGCGTTTGCATCGGCTCGTTGTTGGTGATGCATTTATGATTGTCGCAACGGACAATGCCCACGAGCTCTTCAGGCATCTTCACCTCCTTCTTCTCCACCACCTCGTAGTCACGAATCACGCTGAGCGTAACGTTTGGTGCCACAACGGAGAGCTGGTTGATCTCGTCGTCGGAAAAGAACTTGTCAGCTATCTTGATGATGCTCTTGTGGCGCATCTTCTTGCTCTTGAGGTTGTAGCCCACTGTCACGGCAGAATGCACTGTCTCGAGATGGAGCAGGCTAATCACATCGAAAAGCTTGGACGAAGGTATGTGGTCGATGACTGTGCCGTTCTCGAGGGCAGCCACCTGAAGTTCCTGGCGTTTCATGTTCTGATATTTAGAAAATGTGAAATGTAGATAATAAGACAAGTCACGCACGCTCTCTCTTATTCTCTTATTTTCTTAACTTCTTATTTTATGATTGTTTTATCGTTGATAATGTCTTCGAGCGTGATGCCAAGCGTGTCGCAAAGAATTGCCTGACGTGCATAGAGACCGTTGCGAGCCTGCTGGAAGTAGTAGGCATAGGGCGTGTCGTCGATGCTGTACTCTATTTCGTTGACGCGTGGCAGCGGATGAAGAATCTTCATGTTGGGCTTTGCCTTCGCCAGCATGGGGAGGCTCAGCAGATAACGGTCCTTGACGCGTTCGTACTCGTCGAGGTCTGTGAAGCGTTCCCTTTGCACGCGCGTCATATATAATATGTCTGCTCCTGCAATTGTGTCAGCATCGAAGTCCTGATGCTCCACAAATTTGATGCCTTTCTCGTGGCAATACATCTTGTAGTGCTCAGGCATAGCCAGTTCGTCAGGAGCAATGAAGTGGAAGGTCGGATTGAAGTGGCGCATAGCCGTCAGGAGGCTGTGAACCGTCCTGCCATACTTGAGGTCACCAACCAGATAGATGTTGAGGTTCTCGAGCGTTCCTTGCGTCTGATAGATGGTATAGAGGTCGAGCATCGTCTGGCTGGGATGCTGATTGGCTCCATCGCCTGCATTGACGATGGGCACAGGCGACACCTCGCTGGCATACTGGGCTGCACCCTCCAGATAATGACGCATCACGATAATGTCGGCATAGTTCGACACCATCATAATCGTGTCCTTCAGGGTCTCGCCTTTCGTGCCGCTTGTCACCTTTGGGTCGGCAAAGCCAATGACTTTTGCGCCAAGACGATTGGCTGCAGTCTCGAAGCTGAGACGCGTGCGAGTGCTTGGTTCGAAGAACAATGTGGCAACTATTCTTCCATCGAGAAGGCGACGGTTGGGGTGCTTCTCAAACTCTTGTGCCATACGAATCAGATATTCAATCTTCTCGCGCGTATAGTAGGCAATGGTTACAAGGCTTCTAATTTGCATCACTTTACAGTTTTTCTGTGCAAAGATAGTAAAAAGTTCATAGTTCATAGCGCATAGTTCATAGTTATTTTATAATTCTTATAATTTTTCACTTTTCATTTTTAATTTTCAATTAAATGTCGTACCTTTGTAGTCTTAAAACTATATTTCTCATGAGAAAGAAAGTTTTCCGCTTCCTTTGGGTATGTTATATCTTAGGAATCCTTGCTGTTGGCATCATATTCGTCTGCATATTTACAGGTGCCATCGGTTATATGCCTGACATCAAGCAACTGCAGAACCCCGTCAATAAGTTTGCCACGCAGGTCTTCTCTGCTGATGGGAAGCAACTGGGAACCTGGAGCTACAGCAGCGCTAACCGTGTCTTTGCGGACTATGGCGAACTGCCTCCTGCGCTTGTTCAGGCTCTTATCGCGACTGAAGATGTGCGCTTCTATGAACATAATGGCATTGACTTCCAAGCCCTCCTAAGAGCCATCGTGAAACGAGGCGTACTCCAGCAAAAGAGCGCTGGTGGTGGAAGTACCATCACGCAACAGCTTGCCAAGCAGCTCTACTCTGAGAAGGCTGCCACAACAATGGAGCGACTCCTGCAAAAGCCTATCGAATGGGTGATTGCGCTCAAACTGGAACGCTTCTACACGAAGGAGGAAATCATCGGCATGTACTTCAACTACTTCGACTTCCTCCACAATGCTGTAGGCATCAAGACGGCTGCCCAGACTTACTTTGGAAAGAATCCTTCTGACCTCGACACTTGCCAGTGTGCCCTGCTTGTAGGCATGTGCAAGAACCCCAGCTATTTCAATCCTGTTCGTCGTCCAGAACGTTGCATAGACCGTCGCAATACGGTTTTGATGCAAATGGAGAAGGCAGGATTCCTCACAGAAGAGCAAAGGGAAGAACTCAGAGAGCGTCCGCTTGGGCTGAACTTCCATCGCGTAAGCCACAAGGAAGGGCATGCCACTTATCTTCGCGACTACCTGCGTCAAAT
>ONSR01000057.1:408-32776 GCA_900320565.1 uncultured Prevotellaceae bacterium | reverse complement strand
AGAGAGACGTATCTCCCGAATCTCCGCTAACAGGTGCTCGAAATAGTCTTCATTCAAGAACGTCCCGTTCTCCATACGCTTTCTGTCAAGCACATATCCTCGAATGGCATATACCTTTAGTACGCTGGTTGCCCACTGACG
This sequence comes from uncultured Prevotellaceae bacterium, assembly GCA_900320565.1. GTDB lineage: Bacteria > Bacteroidota > Bacteroidia > Bacteroidales > Bacteroidaceae > Physcousia. The sequence goes on along the minus strand of ONSR01000057.1, from coordinate 32,635 downwards.
GAATTGCGTAGCACGGACGCTGTTAACACGATAACCCACAGCGATGACAGCATCGAGTGAATAGAACAAGGTCTGATAGTGCTTACCGTCAGAGGCAGTTATTTCCATTTTGGAAACAACTGAATCATCCTTCAATTCACCTGTCTCAAAGATATTCTTCAGATGCTTACTGATAGCAGGGACATTGACATCAAACAATGTTGCCATCGCTTTCTGCGTAGCCCAGATGTTTTCGTCTTTATAGTAAACCTCAACACCTTGCTCCTTCGCCTCTGCTTGGAAGATCAGGAACTCTGCTGTGCTATTCCTTATTTCTCTTCGTTTTGCCATATCTTCAATGTCGTTTGCAGAGTTATGCATTATTTGACATCATTAAAAGTATCATTTGAAAGTAGGACATCCGGTCATCCGGCATGGATGTCGAGCCAACTCACTCTGAATGAAGTCCATATCGACCTCGATGCCAGCAGGCATGCCGTCAATAACGCCACCTATCGCAGCGCCATGACTCTCGCCAAAAGAAGTAAGACGGAAAAGGGTACCAAATGAATTCATGACTATGAACTATAAATTATGGACTATGAAGCTTTAGCTCGACATTAGTCAACTATGGACTCTAATTGCATCCTCCGCAGCCTTCGCCTTTGCTGCCGCAACCTTCGCAACTTCCGCCACCACAACCGCCGCAGCCGCCACCGCAGCCAGTTATCTGATTGAGGGCATCGCGAATCTCGTCGTTTGTAGCTTCACGGCTTTCCTTAACTTCACCCACGAAGTTCAGGCTCTTGCCGGCAAGAGGATGATTGAGATCGACGGTGATTGACTCCTCGCCTATCTCGACGATGGTTCCGTTGAAGCGTGCTCCGTCGGCACTGCTGAGAGGCACTACTGCCCCTTCGAAGATGAAACGCGAGTCGAGCTTGCCATTGATTTCGAACACCTTGCGAGGAAGTGCCTGCTTGCCAGCCTCGTCGTATTCGCCGTAAGCATCATTTGGGGCAAGCGTGAAGTCGAACTTGTCGCCCACCTTCAGCGGCACAATCTGAGCCTCGAAAGCATCGAGTGTCATGCCCAAAGCACTAATGAAGACAAAAGGATCGCCCTCGGCAGTCTCTTCGACGAGTTCAGGCTTGCTGTCCGAAGCGCTCGTATATAGCTTATACATCACAGCGATGTACTTGTTTTGATTCTCTTTTTCCATAAATCTGCTGTTTTTAATAATAAATAATGTGCAAAGGTACACATAATTTTTTATTTTTCATTTTTCATTTTTCATTTTTTCGTATCTTTGCAAGGAAAATGATACCCTTATGAAGATTAAGCCATTCAAAACACACAGACTCGCCCTTCTTTTTGCATTGGCGTTCTGCATGACCATGAACGCCCAGCATGGCAACATCCTCGACAAAGTCAACCTCTACATCGGAACTGCCGACGACTTCGGACAGATGACGCCAGGAGCCACGGTTCCCTACAGTCAGATACAGGTTTGCCCCGACAGCAAGCCCCGTCAGCACCCAGGTTATGACTATGAAGTGCCCACCATTTCAGGCTTCAGCATCAACCGACTCTCTGGAGTTGGCGGAAGTGGTTGTGGCGGCAACGTCTCGTTGATGCCCGACTGGACAGGCGATGACGTCCGTCTCCTCAAGCATACCGAAGTGGCGAAGCCTGGCTATTATAGCGTTCAGTTGAGCAACGGCGTGTGGTTCACCGCGACTGCTGACTACCGCATGGCTGCGGAGCGCTTCTCCTTTCCCTCCAAAGAGAAGGCAGTCCTCCTGCTCAATCCGCGCTCTGCCTTCGACAAAGTGTTCGATGCCAACTTCGAGCAGAAGACGCCCACGATGGGACAAGGCTTCGCAGAATGTGCCAACACCTGTGGCAGAGGGCACTATCACCTGCACTACCGCCTCTACACCAGCACACCTTTCGTGCTCGACACCATTGCCGATGGCCGCAAGCGACTCACCTTCCCCGAACTGTCCGCCAAGTACGTTGAGGTGCGCATCGTCGTTTCTACTGGTTTAGCCGACGAACTGAACAAGATGACGCCAAACATGGTATGGGCTACGAGCTTCGAACACATGATGGAACGCGCCAAGAGGCAATGGGAGCGTCTGCTCTCAACAGTTGAGGTGGAAGGCGGAACGGAAGACCAGCAGACTATCTTCTACACCTCGCTCTACCGAACATTTCACAGCCCGTTCCTCGTCACCGACCCTGCCATGCCCCACTACCTCGGCACGGACGGCAAGACGCACGAGGCGAAGGGCTTCTACTACAGCTCGTGGTCGCTATGGGACACCTATCGCACGAAGTTCCCGCTCATCACGCTTCTCGACAAGGTGCATTCTCCGTACATTATGCAATCGCTGGCACAGCTTTACATAACGGGCAAGAAGGACTGGAGCACGAACTATGAGTGTGTGCCGACAGTTCGAACAGAGCACGCCATAGCCACCCTTCTCGACGCCTATCGTCAGGGCATCAGCATTCCTTCGCTTCTTGACGCTTATCCCGGTATGGTGGCAGAGGTGAAGCGACTCAGCCTGAAAAGCCCGGACCAATGCCTCGAAGCAAGCGGCGACTTTTGGGCTTTGGGACAACTGGCAGGCGAATTGGGTATGAAGGAAGATGCCGACCGATGGACACGCAGGGGCGAGGAAATCTTCGACAGCATCTGGCCAAAAGAGTTCCAGCACATCGACGAGACGTACACCAAGATGAAAGGCAACGGCCTCTATCAAGGAACACGTTGGCAATATCGTTGGGGAGCACCCATGTATCTGCCTCGAATGATAGAGCTCGTCGGCAAAAAAGAACTTGGAACACAGCTGCAAAGATTCTTCCGCGAAGAGCTTTATAACCAAGGAAATGAGCCCGACATCCACGTTCCGTTCCTCTTTGGACGACTCGGTTTGCCCGAACTGACAGGTGGAATTGTCCGTACTCTCGCCACAGAAAGCATCACTCATCGCTATGGTGGAAATGACGCCTACCCCACTCCCTTCGTCGGTTGCGCCTTTGTCAATCAGCCTCGCGGCTATTGCTTCGAGATGGACGAGGACGATGGGGCCATGAGTGCCTGGTATGTCTTTGCCAGCATAGGCATGTATCCTCTCGTCGTTGGCGAAGCCGTCTATGAACTCTTCCCTCCCCTCTTCGACAAAGTCACCTTGCATCTTGGAGCCGACAGACAGACTACAGTCGTCATCAAGGTTGAAGGCCGGACCTCGGAAAAGCAGCAACTCAAGAAAGTCACATGGAATGGAAAAGCACTTCCCACCTTCCAAATCCCCGTCAAGGAACTTAAAAAAGGCGGAGAACTCGTATTTAAATTCTGAAACAATCAAACTCAATATCGACATTATGAAACGCTTTTTGATTATAGGACTCGGATTAGTTTTTCTCGCATCTTGCAATCCTCAGAAGACTGAACAGAGAGGCTCTGACCAGACAGATCAGGACAATGACGGTGTATGGGAGCTGCCCAACTATACCTATACCGATTCGCTGATGCAAGGCAGCCACAAAGTTGTTTTTACCATCACCAGCCAACCCGACGAGCAGCTGCCCGAGGTGGTTGACGAGGATGGTGTAAAGTTTAAGGACAACCGCTTCCAACTTCTCATCATGAAGGACGGCAAGCAACTCTTCAATCGTAGCTTCACCAAGGCAGACTTCAAGTCGCAACTCTCGGAAGACTTCCAGAAGTTCGGCATCATGGATGGCTTGCGCTTCAACCATGCCGAGGAGGGAAAACTCTACTTCAACACTTGCGTCAGCTTCCCTGACAGCGACATGTCCTGCCCATTCATCCTCACCATTGGTCCCGACGGAAGCTACACCATCACTCCTGACACGACCTTCGGCGAGGAAGATGATGAGTTCCCCAGCATTTAGTAATCCTATCACATTACAAGACAGACTATGACAAAGCGTATCAGCCTTAGCATGATACTTGTTTGGGCTATCATGCTAACCTTTGTAGAGAGTGTTCGTGCACAAAGCACATGGACAAAGCAGACTGCCCCGGTAATGACACCTTGGGGAGAACAACTGACTGCAGACAATGTTTGGCAAGAGTATCCACGTCCGTCCATGAAGAGACAGGAATGGATGAACCTGAATGGCGTTTGGAAGTACTTCAAGCGCACTTCCATCAACTATGACTACGAGAGAGACGCCTCTTCCTTCTCGAAAGCCATTCTCGTGCCGTTCCCCGTCGAGTCTGCTCTCTCTGGCATCATGGACAAAAGTTACTCCTCGAACAGAAGAGCCACACACATGTATCGCCGCACCTTTACCCTGCCCGATGCTTTCAGCGACAAGAACGTCCTGCTGCACTTCGGAGCAGTTGACTGGCGTTGCTACATCTATGTGAACGGCCAACTGGCTGGCACTCACGACGGCGGTTCTGTTTCCTTCGCGCTCGACATCACATCTTTTTTGGAAGAGAGTGGCACGCAAGAACTGCAAGTGGCTGTATGGGACCCGACTGATGGCGGACAGCCCAACGGCAAGCAAAGCGTCTCGCCAAGCGGCATCTGGTACACGCCCAACAGCGGCATCTGGCAAACTGTTTGGTTGGAGCCCGTAAGCCCCACACATATCGAAAACTATGAGCCCATACCCGACATCGACAACTCTACTGTTTCCATTAAGGTGAAGACCTCAGAACCTTGCTCTGTAACGCTGACCGTAAAGGATGGAGGCAACACTATTGTTGAGCAGACAGGACCTTCGGATCAGACATTCACCCTGCCCATCCCGTCTGCTAAGCTATGGAGCCCCGACGAACCGAACCTGTATGACCTTGAAATTACTGCCAAAGAGCAGGGACAAGAGGTGGACAAGGTGACCGGATACTTCGGCATGAGGAAGTTCTCGCGAGCCATGATAGATGGTCACCCTGCAGTATTGCTCAACAATAAGCCCCTGTATATGTATGGTCCACTCGACCAGGGTTGGTGGCCTGACGGACTCCTGACGCCACCATCCTACGAGGCTATGGTCTATGACCTGCAAGTGATGAAGGATTTCGGCATGAACATGGTTCGTAAGCACATCAAGTTGGAGAACGACCTTTGGTTCGAGTGGTGCGACAGGAACGGACTTGTCGTATGGCAAGACATGCCATCAGGCTGCGGCAGTGGTGCGATAGGCAATATCGAGTATGCCATGCAGAACTTCTATCGCGAGAACGAAGAACTCATCGAGGCCACTCGTCACCATCCCTGCATCGGTGCTTGGGTGGTATGGAACGAAGGCTGGGGACAGCATGCAGAACGAGGCATGGCTCATACCATGAGGGCTGTCAACAGCGTTATGAATGCCAATCACGACCCAGGTCGATTCGTTCATGCTGTGACGGGATGGGTAGATGTCGAGATGGGCGACTTCATCGATGTCCACTCCTACCCCTCCCCTGGAGCCGCCACGAATGCCGTCAACGAGCGCGTAGCTTCGTGTGGCGAGTTTGGAGGCATCAACCTCTTCATCGAGAATCATATGTGGGCCGGTTCCGACGTGAACTATACAACTGTCGAGGATGCTGAGACCTATGCAAACCTCTACGACCGCTATACCGACCGTCTGGGCGAACTGCAGCAAGAGAAGGGCCTGTGGATGTCGGTTTACACACAGATTACTGATGTGGAACAGGAGTGCAACGGCATCTTGACCTACGACAGAAAAGTCATGAAGGTATCGCCTGCACAGCAGCAAATGATGAGGGACAAGATTCTGCGCACCATAAACTATCGCTACAAGGATGTCACCACTGTTGTTCCGGCTGGTGACGAGAATTCCAGCATCCAATGGAAATATACGACAACAGAACCTGCTGCCGACTGGTTCACCACTGACTTCGCTGCTACAGGCTGGAAGACAGGCAGTGCCGGCTTTGGTGGCGGAGGAAGGACTCCATGGTCGAGCAGCGACATTTGGATAAGGCGAACCTTCAAGATCAACAGCTTCGATATGAGTCGTCTTCCTGACCTTCGTCTGTGGCTCTTCCATGATGAGGATGCAGAAATCTATATCAACGGATTGCTTGCTGCCAAGATGACTGGCTACAACACCAAGTATGAAGCGTGGCCCTTGCTGCCAGAAGCACTGCAGTCCCTGAAGTTCGACGGCACAGACAACGTTATTGCCATCCATTGCAAGCAGACAACTGGCGGCCAGTTCATCGATTGCGGACTGAAAATACGCAACTACGTTCCGAACGCCGAACTGCAGGTTGAGCCTATGCCCGCCAGAACTCCTGCTCCAGAATTCAACACCGCAAGCGGGAAAGCATATCTGCTCACCTACACGCTGCCTACAAGTCAGAAGCTGCACTACGCTTACAGCTTGGACGGAGCGACTTGGAACACCATCAACGGCAACCGTCCAGTCCTTAAGGGTGAGTACGGTGATGTGGAACTCAAATCGCCCTTCGTCCGCAGAGTCAACATTGACGGAAAGGACATCTTCCACCTCGTTGCTGCACAGACTGACGACACGCAACTCGGATTCTACCACTTGCAGAGCGAAGACCTTGTCAATTGGCAGCCTGCAACAGGTGGAAACTTCCTGGTGAAACCCACAACTACTGATGTGAGCAAGGCTCAGGCTCCAGAATGGATATACAGCGACGCCAATGCTTACTTCTTTGTTTATTGGTGTGCAAAGAGTGGCGACAGAAGCTATGGCTACCTTTCCGCCACTAAGGATTGGAAGCGATTCAGCACTCCGAAGCAATTCCTGTCGCCCGGCTACTCCGTCTATGATATGCATATCGAAAAGACTGGCGACACCTACACCGGCATCTTCTACAACTCCGACCGCAGCCTGATGCAAACGCAAATTAGTGCGATAAAGACAACGGGCGCAACATGCTCTGAGCCGAAACGCGTCTTCAGTTCGCAGATTCCCAAGAGTCGCGGACCGCAGACCTTCCCTGCTCTCGATGATTCTGGATGGTTCCTGCTCTACAACTCCACAGAGCGAAACCAGCAGGCCATGAGTCGCTCGGGAAATCCTGCCGAGAACAAATGGTATCCGTGCGACGTTAACGAACTCTCGCTGCCCGAGGAAGCACAAGATGGTTCCGTGCTGGTCATCACCCAGAGCGAACTGGAGAACCTGCTGAGGAACTTCATCTACGAGGAATGCGACGTATTGCCAACGGCAGAGAAAGAGCCGCAGACGTGGAAATACCAGACTGCTTCGAGCATCGCCACCAACACAAACTGGACGAAGCAAGCATTCAATGACAACGCGTGGAGCAATGGATTGTCCGGTTTCGGTGCAGGCAATCCTCCCGGAAGCTACGTAAACACCACTTGGAACACATCCGTCATCCGCATCCGTTACCACCTGGATCTGACTGGCTTCAACGAAGAACAAATAGCAGCTCTGTCCGCCAGGATTCATCACGACGAGGATGTCAAGGTGTATTTCAATGGCGTATTAGCCTTCGAGGAGAGCGGCTATCTCACGGCCTACAAGAACATCGAAATCAATCAGGAGGCCATGGATGCCCTGACGCCCGACAACAATAACGTCATTGCAATAGAGTGTAAGAACGGAGGCGGCGGTCAGTACATCGACTTCGGACTCTCGGGCATCCGCCCCAACCCGACTGGAATACAGAAGCCTCTTGGAGCGACGCCCCAGCCGGAAGGTATCTACAACCTGGCTGCCCAGCGTCTCAGTTCCCCGAGACAAGGCATCAACATCGTCAACGGCAAGAAAATTCTGTATTGAGTCTGCTCTTCCGACGGTATAAAACAAAATGACAGGGTGTAAGCAAAACGCCGATTTTGCTTACACCCCATTTTTTGACGAACCTCTCAGAATCGCTTAAAAAGGTCTCAGACGAGGTCAAAGTCATTTTTTAAAAAAAACGCGCTTAAAACGAAAGCGTTTTGTAACCTGTTGATTTACAGGACACAATTCTTCACTCTTAATTCTTCATTCTTCATTTACATGTGTCATTTTGCAAACTTCACCTTGCAAAACTGGCACTTTAGGTGCGTTTTTGCACACTTTTTCACGTGATTTTTCGGTAAACTTCACACGAGGAAAATTCAAACGCGACGTGTCGAGTTTGCAAACTTCACACGTGAACTTTGAAAACGTCACGTGTCGCGTTGGCAAGATCGACGTGTTTCGAGCCCATTTTTGACACTTTTACATAGTGTGCAAAAATAGCAAAATGAAAGCAAAACAAGGAAAAGGCTGACTCGATGAACAATTACGACTTGTCAGCAGGAGTCTTCTTATAGCTCCGCAGCACAGCAGCAACGGTAGCCAAATCAGGCACGACGATGTCAGCTCCTGCATCTTTAAGGATGCTGTCCTCTAGAGGACCTGTGTTGGCGGCAATGGTGAAGATGCCGGCACCCTTTGCTGCCTGAACGCCAAGCGGCGCATTCTCCACTACGATACCTTCCTCGGCTTTGATGCCTGCCTTCTCCAAACCCATCAGATATGGCTCAGGGTCAGGCTTTCCGCGTTTCACGTCGAAGCCAGTCACCATCAATTCCTGACGGAAGAAACCCGGGTAATGTTGTTCCAAACTCTCGAGCAACTTAGCTTGTCCGCTGCCCGTCACGAGCACAATCTTGCAGCCCAGTTTCTTCGCAGCAGTCAGGGCTTCGAGCGCGTCAGGCATCGGTTTCGGCTCAGGACAAGTGTTGAACGTCGCGGCCTTCGCAGCATAGATGCGTTCTATCTCCTCCGGTGTCGCATCACGTCCCCAATAACGCTGAGCCAGGATGTTAATCGTACCGCTGCCCGTTCTGCCTTCATGCAGGTAAGCCTCGTAGGCCGTCATCTCCAGCCCGAACTGCGTCATGGCGTGCGACCAGGCATAAGCATGGTTCGGCATGCTGTCAAACAGCACGCCGTCCATATCGAACAGCACGGCTTTTGGCCGTGCTGTTAATTCTAAATAATTAAATTCAAAATTCAAAGTTATTTCAGATGCTAGTTAAATGGTTGGTGATGTTAATTCAAAATAATTAAATTAAGTTATTTCAGATGTTAGTTAAATGGTTGGTGATGTTAATTCAAAATAATTAAATTCAAAATTCAAAGTTATTTCAGATGCTAGTTAAATGGTTGGTGCTGGTAATTCAAAAATTATAAATTCACTTTCTATCAGAGATGCTCACGGCGTAGCCTTATTTGAATTTTGAATTTATAAATTTTGAATTATTATTATTTCTTGTCTCGGTTTCGTTTCGTTGAACTGATAATAGAGCCAACCAGTTTGCGCAGCTCTTGGCAATCCGTCATAATGGATTCGAACTCATTTTCTGTTATAAACTGGGTGCGGTGAAGCAACAGGATCCAATACTTCGTTTCATTTGCTTCCTTCAAGGAAATCGTGAGCTTGTGGATGAAGTCATCTGTGGATTCTGCCGCTATTGCTTCGCTGGCATTTGCACCGATTGAGGTTCCGCTGCGAAGAATCTGTTTGCTCATCACGGTTTCGTGACGTTCCTCTCGCATACATTTGTAGAGATTCACGATACGAACCGAGAAATCAAGAGCCTTCGCAACAAGAGGATTCTCCTCCATGTCGCGATACTCCTGATTATATTTATTCACCACTTCACTCACAGCGCAGCCCAATTTGAATTTTGAATTTATAAATTTTGAATTAATCGAGACGTTTGCGAATGGCAACCGTCTCGGCTTCATATCCGGGCTTTCCTAAAAGGGCGAACATGTTCTTCTTGTAGGCCTCAACGCCTGGCTGGTTGAAGGGGTTAACGCCGAGGATGAGACCGCTCACGCCGCATGCCTTTTCGAAGAAGTAAATCAACTGGCCGATGTAGTACTCGTTCAGGCGAGGCACGATGAGACGCATGTTGGGCACGCCGCCATCCACGTGAGCCAGCTGTGTGCCGAGCTCTGCCATCTTGTTCACTTCATCGACACGCTTGCCAGCCAGGAAGTTCAGGCCGTCGAGGTTCTCCTCGTCGCTGGGGAAGAGCAGTTTGTGCTCCGTCTCTTCCACGCTGACAACGGTCTCGAAGATGGTGCGCTCGCCTTCCTGAATCCACTGACCCATCGAGTGCAGGTCGGTCGAGAAGTCAACGGCAGCCGTGAAGATGCCCTTGTGGTCCTTGCCCTCGCTCTCGCCATAGAGCTGCTTCCACCACTCGTTCATATAGTGGAGCTTAGGCTGGAAGTTGACGAGAATCTCAATCTTCTTGCCACTCTGATAGAGCGCGTTGCGGACAGCTGCGTACTGCAGACAGATGTTCTGTTCGAAAGGAACGTCGGCAGCTACTGCCTTCTCCATATCTGCAGCACCCTGCACGAGCTTGGCTATATCGAAACCGGCTACTGCGATGGGCAGCAGACCGACGGGAGTCAACACGCTGAAGCGACCGCCCACGTTGTCGGGAATGACGAACGAGGTGTAGCCTTCCTTGTCGGCACAAGTGCGGGCAGCGCCCTTCTTGGCATCGGTAACAGCCACGATGACCTTGCGAGCCATCTCCTTGCCGCGCTGCTGCTCACATTGTTTCTTCAGCAGACGGAAAGCCAGAGCAGTCTCAGTTGTGGTGCCGCTCTTGGAGATATTGATGACACCGAAGCGACGGTCCTTCAAGTACTCAGTGAGCTCGTAGAGATAGTCCTCGCCGATGTTGTTGCCAGCGAAGAGGATGTTGGGGTTCTCGCCCTTGTTGACGAGCCACTGGAAGCTGTTGCCCAGAGCCTCGATGACGGCACGGGCACCAAGATAGCTGCCGCCGATGCCAGCCACAACCACGGTGTCGCAGTTGTCGCGAAGCGTCTGGACGCAAGCCTGGAGCTTCGTCATGAACTCAGCCGTGATGCTGCTGGGCAAGTGGAGCCAGCCAAGGAAATCATTACCTGCACAGGTGCCGGCCTCGAGAGCCTTCTGTGCCTCCTCAGCCTTCGGAGCGAAGGCTGCTATCTGCTCTGCACTCAGCAGAGCCTTAGAATAATCGAGTTTTAACATACTATATATAATTCAAAATTATTAAATTCAAAATTCAAAATTAAGGGCCATGAGACAAACCCATTTATTTCGCGTGCAAAGGTACAACATTTAATTGGAAAATGAAAGCTGAGAAATGGAAATTAACAGGATTATCTGCAATCACAAATATTTATTAGGTAAACACCTGCTCTATGAGCTGCACAAATTCCTTGTAGGCAAAGGTGTCGTGCAGTTCGCGGAGCGATTCGGCCAAGCCGCGATAGTGCCACTCGTGATCCTTTCGGTCCTTTGAGCGGAAGCGGTTCCATAGCTCATCGCCCTGCACGGCATAGTCGCGGGCAATGGCTCGCATGTTGGAAAGCTTGTCGCCCAGAGCTACCATCTTGGCATCGAGGGAAGCAGAGGCCAGGCGGTCGATGGCTGCCTGCTTGCGTTTGCGCCAGCTTTCCACGTCGTGTACTTCCGGATATAGTTCATCGGTCTCCGCTGCCACCAGTGCCGCTATGCGTTCGCCAAACTCATCACGTATCTGTTCCAACGTGATGTCTGTGTCCTCCACAACATCGTGCAGGGCAGCAGCTGCCAGCAGTTCCTGGTCGGAAGTCATCGTGGCTACAATCCCGACAGCCTCAAGAGGATGAACGATGTAAGGGAATCCTTTGCATCGACGCTCGGTGCCGGCATGGGCACGGACTGCAAACACGATGGCGCGGTCCAGGAGTTCTGTGTTTAAAGGTCGGTTTGCCATTTTGGTCTTTTTATTGCAATGGCGTTAAGGGATAGACAAGGAGCACGATGAAGATGTTGGCAGCAAGGATGATGAGGTTCATCAGCAAGCCGATGCGCATGAAGTCGCTGAAGCGGTAGCCGCCTGGGCCATATACCAACATGTGGGTGGGTGAACCGATAGGCGTGGCAAAGCTGCTGCTGACGCTTATCATCAGGGCGATGAGGAAGGGGAAGGGCTCGTAGCCTAACTTCTCGGCTGCCTGATACATGATGGGGAAGAACATGGCTCCCGCTGCTGTATTGGAGATGAACTCCGTGATGAAGGTGCCTACGAAGCAGATGGTTGTCATCACCACAATCGGGTTCGTGCCACAGACATCGAGGATGCCATAAGCCAAGCGCTCGGCAATGCCTGTCTTCTGTATGGCAAGGCCAAGAACCACGCTGCCTGCAAAGACCATCAGGATGTCCCAGTTGATGGCACGCATGGCCTGTTCTGCGCTGCAGCAACGGAAGATGAGCATGGCGGCAGCAGCTATGAAGGCACATTGCAGCAAGGGCATAATGCCGAGTGCCGAGACGACAACCATGGTTATCATGATGGCAGTTGAGACAAGCGTTCCCATTCCGATATTGGGGACTTCCACAGAGTCGAAGAATTGGAGGTCCTTCGAGAGCTCCTGAGGTTGCGTCTTGTTGCTACCCATTTCCAGGAGTAACGTATCGCCAGCCTGCAAGGTGACATCGCGGGGCGAACTCTCGATGCGCTTGCCACGACGCGAAACGGCCACCAGCGTGACATTGTGGTTGTGCTCAAATTGGCTCTTTCTCATGGTGGTGCCTATCAGTCTGCTGCCAAACCTGACATGTGCAGTCCGCAAGTGGTGTTCATCAGTGGCCACATCGCTGTAGTGGAACACATGATGGTCGGCACTGACCAAGCCGTGCGTCTTCTTTAGCTCAAGCAATTCGTCTATCTGTCCGGCATAGACCAGACGGTCGCCGCCCATCAGAGGTTCATTATCAGGCACAGGCGACATAATCTTCTCATCGTCAAAGTGGCGCAACTCTACGAGACTGCCGCCTCGAACATTGTTCAGCCCAAGGCTGCCGATGCTCTTCGCGATATTAGGATTATCGGAGGGCACAAGCATCTCCACAGTGTATTCGCCCGTCGATTCGAAGGCTGCTTCTGGAGCTTTGCGGTCGGGCAACAAACGGCGCATGGCAATGACAGAGAGGATGCCAACTGCGAGGCAGAAGAGGCCCGGTATGGTTGTAGCGAGTACGTTCATCGCCACACCGGTCTGGTCTTCGTAGAGTCCGCTGATAATCAGGTTCGGCGGCGTACCGATAAGAGTGCAGACACCACCCATGCCTGAAGCGTAGCTCAAGGGAATGAGCAGCTTTGAAGGCGAAACGCCAAGCTTCTTTGCCCACATCTTTACGATGTTGACAAAGAGAGCCACAACGGTGGTGTTGCTGAGAAATGAGCTGAGCACCGCCACCGGCAGCATCAGACGCATGACTGCCTTGGAATAGCCATTGGGCTGACCAAGCAGATGCTTCACAATCCATTGCAATACACCTGTGTGCGTCAGACCAGCTATGACAACAAACAGCACGCCGATGACGACCACCGACGTCGAACTGAAGCCCGAGAAGGCCTCTTTGGCATCCAGCACGCCTGTGACGTACAGGACGCCTATAGCTCCGAGGAACACCAAGTCGGAGCGCAGCTTGGTAAACATTAGAATGCTAAACATGCCCAACACCGTCACGATGGTTATCCAGGCATGAAGGCTGAAGCCTAAGAACATAATTGATTCCATTCTTCTATTTGTTCGTTTTAGTCTTTTGTTTTTGCATGAATGGCAAGGTCTCGGCCTGCTTGAGCATCATACTTGCCAACATATCGTTGGAGTCGTTCTCGCCATTAATAGTATTGTAGAAGTCCTTCAGCCCTTTTTGTCCGCCATCCTGTTTCAGCACATGAACCAGACAGAGATACTGCAGGGCTGTGCTGGAAGAGAGGATGTCGAGGTCGGTAATAGCCAACCAGGAGAGTGCCAACTGATAGGCATCATCGCTGTTGTCGTCGATGAAGCGCTGCACGTCGCCAAGTGTTACCAAGCCAAAAGATTCAAACACTCGCAGGTAGGACATCAATGAGACAGGATATATCTCAGCCTGATTGACAGAAGCGATGCGTTTGTTCAGGCGGTCGAAAGGCTGCAGATCGAGATAGCCCCGGAACGAGTCCGGAGAGAGAAGCACATCATCGAGACGACCGTCCTTGACCAGCGCTAACGTCTGGCGGCGATAGTCGGCGAGCGTGAGGCGCAGGCGGCTGAACTCGTCGTCTATCAGTTCCATCATGCCTGCCAAGCGGTTGAACTGTCGCATGTATTCACGTGGAATCTTCACTTCGCCTTTATAACCCGTGTCATGCTCGATGGTGGACCATACATGTTGCAATGCCGTTCGCATCTGCAACTCAAAACGCGGCCCGCCTTCTTTCAAGCGGCAAATGTAGTGAAGCGAGTTGTAGCCAAAGGAGTCCAGTTGATGCAACTTACGCTTATCGACACTCTCATTCCAGTCAATATCAAAGATGTTCTTGGCGATGACAGCTACCTTATCGACATCATCAGTATAAAAGGTGATGACACGCAGGCCAACGAGGTCGGTCACGTCGTCGATACTCTTGTACTTTGCGCCCTTCAGTTCCAACTTCCCTGCCAAGGACTTTTCTGTCTTCACGCGATGCTCTATGGCAGTAACGTAGATGCCTTGTTTCCTCAAAGCATCGTGCATGAGGTTATAGGCGTCTTTTGCCAGTTGCTCCAACGTAGGACGCAGTTCGCGAAACTGCCGCAACAGTTCCTCGCCATGTGGATCAAGTTTCACCATCTGAGTATTACTTGAACTCGAAGATGTTGCTGAAGCCTGTTATGGTAAAGATGGTACGAACGGCATCGGTGACGTTCTTGATATAGACATGACCACCTTTTCCTTCTGCAGTCTTCAGGACATCGAGGAAGATGCGCAATCCTGCCGACGAGATGTATGTCAGACCTGTGCAGTCGAAGATGATATCCTTTCCTTCACATTCGTAGAGGGGACGCATCGCCTTTTCTGTTTCTGGAGCAGTAGAGGTGTCCAGGCTGCCTTCCAGATAGGCAATCATGTTGCCGTCTTGTTCTTGAATCGTTGTCTTCATTGTTTGTTATTTATTGTCGGTTAGATTCTTCCTTATTGCCAGTATGTTCAGATTGCCACTACGTTCGTAGTTGATGGAGTCCATAAACTGGCGCACAATGTGAATGCCCAGTCCGCCTATGCGACGTTCCTTTGCTGGAAGTGTTGTATCGACTTCGGGCAGTACGGTTGGGTCGAAGGGTTTTCCACTGTCTATGATAGTGAACTTCAGCCGCATGTCATTCGAGACGGCTTCAATGGTCACATCGCCCCTTGTGCCTTGTGGGTAGGCATACTTCATGACATTAACCACAGCCTCTTCGATGGCAAGCTTCACTTGCATGGCAACGATGGAATCGAGTCCGACTGCTTCGCAAACCTCAGCAACGAAGTCGTTCAGCCGAGGCACCTCTTGCGTATCGTTGGGAAGTACCAGACTCTTACGAAGTTTCACGTCTCTTTGCTGGCGAATGTATTGTATGGCCATCATGGTCAGGTCATCGCTTTGCTCGGCATTACCGACAAATTGGTGGACTGCTTCGGTCATCTCGCTGATGAGTTGCTGCGGTTCCAGATGTTGCTTGGCAAGGGCTTGCGAGGCCACATCCGTCACACGTTCCATCTGGAACTGCGACTGATTAGCATCCATAGCTTCCGTCAGTCCGTCGGTGAAGAGGAAGATGGTGGTACCGGTAAAGACTTGTGCCTCCTGAAGCGTATATTTCCATGATGGTCTGAAGCCGACAGGAATGTTAGAGTCGCAGGGAAGCATGCCCACGCCTGCACCGATGAGCAGCGGAGCATCGTGGCCAGCATTGCAGTAATACAAGTGCCCCGTTGGCAGGTCGAGCACGCCGACAAAGAGGGTGACGAACATACTGTTCTTGTTCATCTCGGCAATAATCTTGTTCATGGTTGCCATGATGCGGTCGGGCATCGACTCGCGAACCGATACCGTGCGGAAGACGGCTCTGGTGACTGCCATGAAGAGCGAGGCAGGAACGCCTTTGCCAGCGACATCGCCAATGCAGAAGAAGAGTTTCTCGTCGCGGAAGTAGAAGTCGAACAGGTCGCCACCTACATCCTTGGCAGGTGTCAGCGAGGCATATATCTGAACGTCGTCGCGGTCGGTTTTGGAGGGAAACTTCTCGGGCAGCATGCCCTTCTGTATGGCGCTTGCGATGCGGATGTCTCTTTCTATTGAGGCTTTCTGCGAAGTGGTGTCCTTCAGTTCATCAATGTATTTCACGAGCGACTGCTGCATGTTACCGAACGAATGGCTCAGCTGCCCTATCTCGTCGATGCGTCGGAAGTTGGGCAACTTGGCGTCGAACTGTCCGGAGGCGATGGTTTCTGCTTCCTCTGCCAAGCGTCGCAGGGGATTCAGTTCACGGGTGATGATACGGATGAAGAAGTAGAGCATCATCAGCAGACCAACGGCAACAATGGCATCCACCGTATGACGCAAACGGTCGAAGCCGCCGAAGATGTCGCTTTCCGGACAGACGATAGCTATGGAGCACCCTGTAGCTCCGAGGGGCTGGTAGAAAACGTAGCAACTCTCGCCATTGATGTTTGTATGCATCATGCTGTCCTCGCCCCGCTGCATGGCGTGGCCGAGTCGGGTCAGGGCTGTATCGGGTTGCTCGAAGGTCTGCGTGAAGATGGTCTGACGCGTAATCTTGGTCGTGTCGGGATGCACGAAGTATGTGCCGCCGCGGCCTATCATGATGCTGTAGGAATTGGGATAAGGCTTCAGCGACGAGACGGTCTGCGAGAGCCAACTGAGCGAGAGGCTGGTATTGATGACGCCTATCACCTTTCCTTGTCCGTCCTTGATGACGTCGCAATAGCTGGCCACCATATTGCTGGTGTTGGTGGGGACGTCGAAGTCCATGTAGGGTTCCGTCCAGGAGGGTTTGCCCAGCAGCATAGGCATGAGGTACCAGTCCATGTAGAAGTACTGGTAGTTGTCGCTGCCGCCCTGTATGGTGCGGATGGTGTCGCCTTCGTGCCTGGAATAAGCCGAGAAGTAACGGCCTTTATCCTTGAAATAGTAAGGCTCGAAGGCGATGGAGCAGTTGTAGAAGTCGGGGTTGTTCAGCAACATGCCGCGACTATAGACGAACATCGAGTCGGGGTTGTCGGGATGTCGCTGCACGAGCCATTTGGTCATGTTCGTAGCTACCTCCACACGGTTCAGGATGCCTTCTACGCGCTCGGCCGTGTTGTCGAGAATCTGTGTGGCACGGCTGATGGCTTCCTGTCGCACGGCATCGCGAGCCTGATAGAAAAAGAAGCTAAGGGCTGAGATGAAAATGACGGCAGCAAACATCACAACCCACAGGCTGACTCTGACGGAGAGCTTACGACGAATCCACTGTATCATCTTGCATTTACCATTTAATCATCGAACATTTACCATTTATTTCCCTCTCCTCGGAGAGGGGTTAGGGGTGAGGCTGTTAGGGGTCTGGAGTGAGGCTTTCGTATGTTACTTCCCCTTTCAGCATTCCGTTCTCCTTCATCAAGTGGCTGGCTTTCTGCACCATGTCTGGACGCAGACGGAACTCACGCTTCTTCGACTCTCTATCTACTTGCAGACGTAGCACTTCCTGGAGCATGAGCCGCTGCATGGTGCGGTTGGTGGCGATGTGGGCTTTCTCGACGTAGCGCATCACAATGTCGAGGGTCTCTTCAGGATGCTGGGCTGCCCACTCCCACCCTTTCCGGCTGGCCTGGGCAAAGCGCCGAGCCTGTTCCATATGGCTGTTGTAGTAGTCGCGAGTCATATAAACGCCGTCCTCCTGTATATTATAGCCATGGTCGCAGAAGCGATAGACATTCTCCTCCCTCATCTCCACGCCTGCCTGCATGAGCTGGTAATACTCGTTGTAGCTCATGGCAAGCGTGGCATCGAGGGCACCTGCCACAAACAGGTTGACGTTCTGTGCGAAGCGCACCCACTTGTAGTCGAGGTGGTCCCTATTGCTCATGCAGATGGCCAACTGTCCGAAGTCCACGCTCCAGATGCCCACGCGAGCGCCTTTCTGCGTCAGTGGGTCTTTGCCGCGAGCAGAGACGATGACCATGGCGTTGTTCATCGATGTCTGCAGGATATTGACCAATGGGATGCCGCCGTCCACTATCTCCAGAGCCTGACAGAGCTGCAGAGTCGTGGCCTGACATTCGTTCTTGCGCAGACGACTCATGGCAGGCTGTGTAGCTGAAGGATGTTCGATTCTCACATCTATGCCAGCCTGGCGATAGAAGCCTTTTTCCTGAGCCACATAATAGCCTGCAAATTGTGCCTGTGCCGTCCACTGGGGCGTAAAGACAAAGGTGTTGCCTTGTGCCAACAAGGCAGCCGACAGCAAAAGGCCTGCGATGAACGAGACTATGTTCTTGATGCTATACATAGGGACAGTCTTTTCGGGCACAAAGATACAATATTTCATTGAGAATGCAAAAAAAAGTAAAAGAAAAGCCGTCCGAGAACGCTCTCGAACGGCAATTTTGCAAACACAGCCTGTAACGTTTTGGAACTATCCACGTGTAGTTTGTGAAATCCTCGTGTGGATTTCTCACAAAACAAATGTTTTTTCTTACCACGAATTGCACGAATTACACGAATTGGCTACGCCTATGAAAAAGGTGAAAAGGTGAAAAATAATTCGTGTAATTCGTGTAATTCGTGGTTAAATATATGCCCAATTGTTGCTATCTCACATAGTCATTGCTCTTGAACGAGTCGAACACAGTAAGGACAGTGTTCTCCAAGAAGTCTTTAGGAGTGGGAAAAGTCTCGAAGAATATATGTGCCTGCTCTTTTGACTCCTCAGACATAGACTTCTCCACCTCCAGAGCGGCTTCCTTGCCCCTCAGAATATAGGCCAAAGGTAATTTGTCTCGTAACCATTTCTCAGAAGGCTGAGTCACAATCATGCTGTCAATGTATGCTTCTGAAACCTGGAACCAGTAAAATGCAGAATTACATTCCCCTTGCTTGTAATAGGCGGCACCAATACCACAAGGTATCATGTCATCCAAATGATATGTCTGCCAGAGAGAATCCAAGATGTGGATACCTTCTTTCACACTATCATTGGCTATGAGATGGTAGGCATAGCATTTGCTCAAGTGAATGGACTTGCGTAATTCTATGCTATCCTGATACTGCACACTAACACACTGCTCGCCTTTGTTTCTTGATGGTGAACAACCAAATAACAAAACAGCGAAAACAGACATAAGAATGATTTGCTTTTTCATAATTCGTTATTTATTGGTTCTAAGGTTCCTTTTCTGATAATCGGCAATGCTTTCCTGCAAGCAACGCTTATTAGAGAAGGAATAAGGGCCAAAAGCTCCATCCACACAGAAATCGTCAATAAGCCAGACTTTCGATGATGGACATTGATGGGAGTCAGTATATGCCATTTTGAGCAGAACGTATTTAGGGCATTTGCCAATATAAGTCATATAGACCTTGGCTGAGTCGCGGCAGAATACGTCGATAGAATCAATGGAGAAGTCCATCTGCTCGCGTTCATAGTCATAGGCTTGCGTCCAATGTTCGAAGTCAACTAAAATACCAGGGTACTCGTTAAATACTTTGCTGATGCTATCTAATTCTGATTGCAACATCAAGAAGTCCTGAGTGAGAAACTCGTCATCATATTGGTGTTCTTCACCCACACCGTGGTGCGTGTTATACCAATCATAGACTGTTTTATAGATGCTCGTAACTCGTTCTTCTATTTCCTTTTCTTTTCCTTGTTCCTTTCCCTCTGCCAATCCTGTTCCTTCGAGTTTCGAGGACTTGGGCTGGCAACTTGCAACTGACATAGAAAGGCAGATGCTCATAGAGGCAAACAGGATGGTGATGAGTTGCTTTTTCATGTTCTTTTTACCTTATATATTATTATATAGTGCCACTTTCACTCCCCGAAGATTTCAGCGAGTTTTGCCTTCAGTTGCTTCCGCTCGTCATCAACAAATCCATGCTCTTCGTAAGGGGAGAAGATGACCTGACCAGCAGGGTCGAGCAGGACAAACGTGGGGAAGTATTCTATGGCATACAAGTCAGATGCTGAGGTGTGACCTTCCCAGGAAGCAGCCGTTTCGCGCAGCATGGGCCAGGGGCACACGTGCTGACTGAGCGCATAACGCCAGGCATTGGGGTTCCTGTCTGCGGAGATACCGATGATGAGCAGGCCCTGCTCGTGATACTTCTCATGGAATTCCTTCAGCATGGGGAAAGAGCGGATGCAGGGACCGCACCACGATGCCCAGAAGTCGAGCAGGACATACTGCCCCTTGCCTGCATATTCGGACAGACGATGCACGGTACTGTCGGGCAGCTCGGCCTCGAAGTCGATGAACGGTTTACCTATGACGGTCAGCTGCGGCTTGGGCTTAAAGTTGAGTTCCCGCCATTTCTGGTTTACCTTATCCCATGCAAATATGGAAATAAACGCAAGCACAAGTATGAGCAACGCGTAGAGAATGACCTTCACTATCTTTTTAATAATCCGCTTCATGCTTTTCTTCATTCTTTCAACAGTTCTTCCACTGTTGTGTTATCCCTTTGGTTGCCTTTTTTGTCAAAGAGCACGACGAAGGGAATGGATGTGAACTGGAACTTGGCTTGCAAGTAGCCCCATTCCGATTTAGTGATAAAGATATGCTCGCCCTTGATGTTGTTTGGCTCCAGGAAATGGCGGCACATCACTTCCGGGTCGTCGGTAATGTAGAGATACTTCACGGGCTTGTCTTTGTTAGCCTCCACCTCGTCGCGCATCTCAAGCATCTTTGCCCGGCAAGGACCACAATGCTCTTCCCAGAAGTCAACGTAGAGCACGTTGCCCTTGTACGGTTCGATAATGCGCTGGAAGATGGAGTCACCTTTCGTCACAGGCCTCGCTTCACCTACAGGCAACTCGTTCTTCTTGACGTAATTGTGATATAAAAGCACAGCCTGACGCGTCAACTCGGGATGAGTAATGTCGGACAATGTGTTTGCCACGACCTCGGCAGCTTGATTTGCAACCATCTCGACCTCATTATCCTTCGCCGTGTCCGAAGCCCTGCCAAAGAAGTCGAGCATCGTGGTGAGGAAGCGAAGCACGCTGACCTGCAGGCTGAAATCCGTAGTGCTAAGGTTCAGCTTGTCGTGCAAGCCGTTCAATATCACCTTACTGAAGTTCGTGGGGGACAAAGAAGTCATCAAGGGACTCATCAGGCATATTTCCACCCTATTGAAGAAAAACTCGTCAGCGGCAATCATCATCAGCGGATTGTCGAGCATGTAACGTTCCCTGGGGACGAGGAAATCGACGTACGACTTCCAGACAGCTTCATCGTCAGGAACGTCAGCAAAGATGGCATCTAAGATTCTTTCCGTGTTCTCGGAAATGATGCGTGTGCGCAGGATGTCCGATGCCATAGGCGAACAGCCCTCCAGTTCGGGCAGACCGGCATTCATTTTGCGCACGAGGTCATCCATTTGAGCCACCTGAATGTCTTTCCATTTCAGGATTTCTTTCTCGTCTTCGATTTCATAATATCCAAAGTCCTTGTCGAAGTAGGCTTTCCTTATCTGTTCGTAGCGTTCGCTCACCTCGCCGCTGATGCCTGTGCCGCTAACGCTGACACCTTCGTCCTGCCATGAAGGTTTGGTGGTGTCAATCGTTAACTCCAGCGTGTCGCCCGGACAGGCATATATATCAGTTAAAGGATAGACTACCACGAACATGGGGTATGGCACTTGCAGATTGAGCGAGAAAGTGCCATCGGACTTGAAGTCAATGAGAATGGTTTCCTCGTTTGCGACGAGATAATTGCGCAGAAGTACATAAACAGAACCGTTGAGTTCATCAATGGTCTTGGCGTCTTCGGCCACGACATGACCCTTTATCACGACCTCGCCGCCATGCAAGGGAAGCGTGCTCATATCCGCACTCGGATAGTTCAAGAGCTGAGGCACTTTTTGGTCCTTTACATTTTTCTTTGCTTGCCCCGCTAGACAGACGAGAGCAAGCAGGATGGTGATAATGTCCCTTTTCATAATCCTTATACCTTATATATTATTATATATAGTGCCGCTTTCACTCCCCGAAGACAGTCGCCAAAGCCTTTTCGATGTCGTCGCCGCGCAAGCCCCGCTTGAGGATGGTGCCGTCGGGGGAGAAGAGAATGATGTGCGGAATGCCCTTGATGCCATAAGAAGCAATCTGTTCGAAGGTGATGCCGAATATCTGCGGATACGGGATGCCCATCTGTTCTATGGCCTTGTCGGCATCTTCCTTGTCGTCATTGACTATCAAGCCGAGCACCTGCAGGCCGCGCTCTTTGTACTTCTCGTGGGCAGCAACAATGCCCGGTATCTCTTCCCTGCAAGGCGGACACCAGCTTGCCCAGAAATCCACCAGAACATACTTCCCTTTGCCCACATAGTCGGAGAGACGCTTGCCGTCGAAAGCACTCTGGATGTCCAGCATCTTCTTGCCTTCACTGGTGGCTTCGTATTTGGCCCACGTCTCCTTGCTTTTGGCGAAGGATGGATACTCCTTTATTATAGGGCCTCCCATGTTGTAGAGCCGCAACTTGTCGGTGGGCGAGGCAAAACACATGTCAAGTATCCTTAGGCCGAGAGCATCGTCCTTGTGACGAAGGAACATCGCCTCGGCATACTGCTCGAAGCGCTTACTCCTTGCCTCATCATCGAGTGTGCTGTCAATCGACCGAGGGTATTCTGTTGCCAAATATGTCAGGCTGTCATTAAGAGTTCCGCCGACTGCAGAGAACGGATATTTGAGCGTGATGTCTCCTGGCTCAAGGATAAACAAGTTAAGCACATTCCGATATTTGTTGATAACGACGGCAGGAACGGGCTTATCGACTTTGCCCTTCATTGTAAACTCTCCATTTGTCACGATGGCAGAGTCCAAGGTCTCGTAGCCTTCTCCTTGTTGCTCGAGATAGACGACTGTCACGTCTGGATCGCCAACGGTTCCTCTAATGGTGTAGTTGTTCTCCCGTGCCTGACTTGCCAAGCTAACGAGGGCAAGCAGAGCGATGATGATGGTTTGCTTCATGTTTTTATCGTTTTAAGTATTCCGCTACCCACAACACCCATTCGTCGATGTTGTCGGTGAGTTTTCTCGGGAAGGGCAAGGGTATGATAACATCGGGCGGGATGCCAAGTCCTTCAGTAGAGAAGTCTTTCTCGTAGAAGTCTGAGTCAATGGACGTGGCGTATAAGAATTTGAGCTTACTGTTGGGCAATGAATCTATTCGGCAATTGCCTGTCAGGTCGCAGCCGTTAGTGTTGCATATACCATAGACTTTGCAGCGTTCGCTGTGCTTCTTGACGAATTTAACAATGCTTTCCGCTGCGCTTGCTGTCATTAAGTCAATCAAGACGGCAGCCCGTTTGACGCGTGAAGTAGGTTGACGATTGTTATCGCTCTCGCCAAGTTTCACAAACTTCTTTTTCGAAGCCTCACACGTTTCAATCAGTTGCAGGTCCCAAGTAGATGAAGGCTGCAGTTTCAGAACATCCTTCCAGAAGAGAAGGTTCTTGGGCGTATTGCGATGCCATGAGATTTCCGGCTTGCACGGGTGGTCGTAAAGCAAATCATAATACTTCTCCCATACATTATCGCCTCCGCCGCCATTGGAACGTATGTCGATAATGAGATTTTCACAGTCCGATTCCATGAATTGCTGCAAGGCGTTTACCGTGCCGTCGTAGAAATCCTGCTCGCACGACGGCACGCGGATGAGCCATGTCAGGGAGTCCACTTTGCAGGATACTGGCTTCGGCTCATATTCGAAGTTCCCAGGATTGGTGAGCAGCGTGCTATCGGCCTTTGTCATGGTCTCGTTATCCAGATTAGCCACAGCCCTTTGGAAGACTTCTTCCACCAGAAATATGTGCGTATCGAACTGGCTATGGAACCATAGGACATAATCCGTGGCCGTCTGTACCAAATCGGCTTCCCCTTTGCTTAGTTGCTTGCGGAGTTGTTTCTTGAGGGCTTTGTATTCCCGCTTGTAGCCTTTCTGCATGATGGCATCGAAGGGTGCGTAGTTCTCTTCCACGAAACTGACCAGATAGTCGTAGTCCTCCAGCATCTGCTGCCTGGTGAGGGATTGGGAGTTCGCCCCGCAGGAAAAACCGAGCGCAAGCAGAATGGCGATGATTGTCCTGTTCATGTCTTTTTACCTTATATATTATTATAGTACTGTGCGTCTTTTTCCGGAAGCCAGTTTGCGTTCCGGAGCATCACAACTCAAAACAGGTCGGAATGGGTGCCCGTTCCTGTGAACAGAAGAATCAGTTCGGTGTCATTCTGTTCCCAAATCAAGAGCCAGTCTGGTTTCAAATGGCATTCCCACATACCCGCATATTGTCCCGACAACTTGTGTGGACGATATGTGGCTGGCAAGGTGCCTGTCTCAGCAAGTTGTGCTATTGCATCCTTGATAAGCTGCATGTTGTAGCCGCGTTTCTCGCAACGTTTCATGTCCTTCAGGAAACGTTTTGAGGGGATGATTGTGTACTTCATACGTTGATGCCTAAGTCCTGAAACATGTCATCTACAGAATCGTAGGATTTCAATCTACCATTCTTCATGTCTTCATGGGCTTCTTCGATAGACTTCACCACTTTGTCTTTCAAATAACGACTCGTTTCCGGGTCATATATGCGAGGTCTACTCTTGGCTTTTGGCGCAACCTTGGACATGAACACTCCCAATGCCTGTAAGTACTCCTTAAGAGCCTTACCACTGGATGTGCGCTCATTTAGTGTGATAGTGTATGTTGCCATCTTTCATTTACCATTTACTTACTATTTGTTCCCCCTAAAGGGGGCTAGGGGGTCTTGGAGTTAGAGGGGGCTCTTTACCTGAACGCTTCGCTCAGGAGCTTTATCTCGATGGTGGGGCTGATGCGCTCGTAGAGGATGTTATAGACGGCATCGAGGATGGGCATGTTGACGTGCAGGTGCTTGTTGATGTCCTTCATGCACTTCGTGGCAAAGTAACCTTCGGCTATCATCTCCATCTCGAGCTGCGCACTCTTCACGCTGTAGCCTTGACCAATCATCGTGCCGAAGACGCGGTTGCGGCTGAAGTTCGAGTAGCCCGTCACGAGCAAGTCGCCCGTATAGACGCTCTCCGTGATGCTGCGGTCGATGGGATGCACGGTGTTGAGGAAGCGCTCCATCTCCTGAATGGCATTACTGATGAGGACAGCCTGGAAGTTGTCGCCGTACTTCAATCCGTGACAAATGCCTGCTGCAATGGCATAGACGTTCTTCAGGACGCTGGCATACTCGATGCCTATCACGTCGTCACTCGTCTTGGCCTTCACATAATCGCTGGCAAGCATCTTGGCAAAAGACAAAGCCTTCTCCTTGTCAGCACAACCGACGGTCAGGTAAGTGAGACGGTTCAGGGCGACCTCTTCGGCATGACTCGGTCCGCCAAGCACGGCGAGGTTATCCTCCGGCACGTTGTACATCTGGTTGAAGTAGTCGGAGCAGATGAGGTTCTCGTCGGGCACGATACCCTTGATGGCTGTCACGATGAACTTGTCGCGAAGGCGGACATGGAGGCGCTTCAAGTGTCCCTTCAGGTAAGGCGAAGGTGTGACGAAGATGAGCGTTTGACAAGCCTCAACGACCCGGTTGATGTCGCTCTCGAAGGTGATGCGGTTCACGTCGAAGTGGACGCTGGTGAGGTATGCGGGATTGTGTCCGAGGCGCTTGAAGTCCTCGATGCGGTCGTCTCGGCGAAGGTACCACCAGATGTGGTCATTCTTCTCGAGGAGCATCTTGGCAATCGCCGTCGCCCAGCTGCCGCCACCCAGTACTGCTATGTTTCCTAAGCTGTCCAAGTCGCAATTAAGTCTTGTGAGGGCTTTTCGACCTCGAGTTTATACTTCTTGATGATTTCGATGATTTGCTGCTGTATCTTGGCTGGTGCGACGCCTTGCAGGGTGCTGACGAGGTTGTAGCCGGCTTTACGCAGGATGGGGATGATGTCGGCGGGGACGCCTTTCTCGAGGAAGAGTTCGTCCTTGTCGCGCGGGGCCTTCACTTCGGGCTTCATCTGCGGGAAGAAGAGCACTTCCTGGATGAAGGGCTTGCCCGTCATGAGCATAGCCAAACGGTCTATGCCGATGCCGATGCCGCTGGTGGGAGGCATGCCGTACTGCAGGGCGCGCAGGAAGTCGTGGTCGATGACCATTGCCTCGTCGTCACCCTTGTCGGCAAGCTTCATCTGCTCGATGAAACGCTCCTCCTGGTCGATGGGGTCGTTCAACTCGGAGTAGGCATTCGCCAGCTCCTTGCCGTTCACCATCAGTTCGAAGCGCTCGGTCAGGCCAGGCTTTGAGCGATGCATCTTCGTCAGGGGCGACATCTCGACGGGATAGTCCGTGATGAAGGTCGGCTGGATGAACGTACCTTCGCAGAACTCGCCAAAGAGCTCGTCGATGAGCTTGCCCTTGCCCATTGTCTCGTCCACCTCCATGCCTTTCTCTTTGCAGAAGGCACGAATCTCGTCCTCGCTCTTGCCTTCGCAGTCGAAGCCCGTCTTCTCCTTGATGGCGTCGAGGATGGGCAGACGGCGGAAGGGAGCCTTGAACGAGATGACCTTGCCGTCGATTTCCGTCTCTGGCTTGCCGTTGACGGCCACGCAAATCTCTTCGAGGAGCTGCTCGGTGAAGGACATCATCCAGTTGTAGTCCTTGTAGGAGACGTACAGCTCCATGCAGGTGAACTCGGGGTTGTGGTTCTTGTCCATGCCCTCGTTGCGGAAGTTCTTGCCGATTTCGTAAACGCCCTCGAAGCCGCCCACGATGAGTCGCTTCAGGTAAAGCTCGGTGGCGATACGCATGTACATCGGGATGTTCAGGGCATTGAAATGTGTGATGAACGGACGAGCCGAAGCACCTCCAGCGATGGCCTGAAGGGTTGGCGTCTCGACCTCGGTGTAGCCGTGACGGTCGAAGAAGGCGCGCATGGTCTTGAGGATGGTGGCACGCTTCAGGAAGGTGTCCTTCACGCCCTCGTTGACAACGAGATCGACGTAACGCTGGCGGTAGCGAAGCTCTGGGTCGTCGAAGGAGTCATAGACGTTGCCATCGGCATCCGTCTTGACGATAGGCAGCGGCTTGAGGCTCTTGGAGAGCACTGTCAGCTCCTGAGCATGGACACTAATCTCGCCAGTCTGCGTGCGGAACACATAGCCCTTGATGCCGATGAAGTCGCCCAGGTCGAGGAGTTTCTTGAAGACGGTGTTGTAATATTGAACATTGACCATTGAACATTGACCATTCTGTTGTCCGTTGTCCGTTGTCTGTTGTCCATCCAATGCGTCGCGAGTTATATACACTTGTATTCTTCCCTTCGAGTCCTGCAACTCTGCGAAAGCTGCCTTGCCCATGATGCGCTTCGACATGATGCGGCCGGCTATGCAGACATTTCGGCTGTTCTCGGGTGTCGCAGTCTCGCGGATGTCGTTTCCTTCCTCGTCCTTGCCAGCAATAGGCAGGTCAACAAAGTTTTCCTTTATCTCCGTGCTGAAAGCGTTCGTGGGGTACTCGGCGGCGGGATAGGGGTCGATGCCCAAGTCGCGCAACTGCTGCAAATTGTTCCTGCGGATGATTTCCTGTTCACTCAGTTCGAGTATGTTCAATGCGTTCATTTGCTATTAATAAATTATGACGGAATAAGAATTTGTGTTTCTTAGTTATTTGTCTTCTGTGATTTTGAAGTTTCTGAAGAATGGTGTTATCGTTTCTTTCCTTTACCGAAGATGTCGGAGTGGGTGCCTGTGCGGTAAAGGGAAATGATTCTGATTTCTGTATCTTTCTCGTAGAGCAGAAGCCAGTCGGGATTGATATGACATTCCCAATAACCTTTATAGTCGCCACTCAATAAGTGATTGTGCAGATTGGCGGGCAGTGGCTCATCATTCTCCAGTTTCCCGACAACTTTGTACAAATCGCTTAGGGGAAGACCTCTTCGCTTGGCAAGCTTCAAATCCTTGCGAAACGGACCTGTTACTCTCACTGCATACTTTGCCATAGCCTTAGAGCGATTCGCACCATGCTTTGAATTCGTCCATTGACTTCATTTCATACACAGGCTCCTTGCCATTACGCACATCCTCTATGGCTTTCATCGTTTTGTCGTTAAGGCACTCGCCTGTCTCAGGGTCGTAGAGACGAGGCTTCTTGACAGCACTTCTCTTGCGCTCTATCATCCATCCCATCTTCTTGGCCATTGCCCTGAAGAAACTCACATCAGTCTTAGGTACGGTCAGCGTGAACGTATTCGCTGCCTGAGGAGACATTGTCATAGATGTTGCCATATTACAATATTAAATTTACTATTTGTGCGACAAAGATACAAAGAAAAGTGAAAAGTGAAAAGTGAAAAGTGAAAAATTCTCGCTTATATACAAAAAGCTGCCCGAAAGCTTTGCCTTTGAGCCTTTGAGGGCGTCGAGCTTAAGCTATGGGCAGCAAAGAACAAGACTCCCGCATCATCGCGACGCAGGAGCTGTGTGGTGCACCAATTTATTAACTTCTAAAACCAAAGTCTTAGGCGGGACTAAAACCTATTTCATATTATCTCCCTGCAGCCAATAACTCGTAGGGAATGTCGTCGCACAGCATGGAGCAGGCTTTCTGCTCGGGCGGGGTGTCGGCTTCTGCCTCAAGCGTTGGCGAAGCTTCTGCTTTTGCCAGCATTGGCTCGTACTTGGTGACGACGCGGGTCTCGTAGATGGTGTCGCGGACGGTCTGCACTTGCATGATGGTGTCGTGCCGCACCTCGACGACCTGAGCCACAGGATTCTCAGTAGGTTGTGACTGAGGCATGTTAGCATGGAGGGCATAGCCTGCAAAGAAGCTGACAAGGCTTGCGGCAACAATCCACCATTGACCATTGACCATTGACCGTTGACCATTATTCTTGGAAGGAACGGTTTCAGGCGGAGCCCAATGGTCAATGTTCAATGGTGAATGGTCAATGGTATTAAGAACCTTCTGCCGTTGACGGCGGGCCGACGCGATGATTTGTTCGTTACTTATTTTCATATTGCTTAAGTTTTTTGCGGATGATGTTCATTGTCTTGTGCAGGCGGGACTTTACTGTTCCTTCGGGAATGCCGACAATCTCTGCAACTTGGGGGACGGTAAGCTCTTCCTGATAGTGCAGGGAGAAGATTTGATGCAAGGGCGGCGGCAATTCGGAGAGCACCCTTTCGAGAGCCTCATCAAGCTGAGCGGCATCCATTTCCACTTCTATTTGTTGGTCGGAGACGGGTTCGGCATCGAGGGAAGCCAGCAGCTCAGCTTCGTAGGCATTACTGCGATAGTGGTTCTTGCAGATGTTGTAGGCGATGGTGAAGAGCCAAGTGCTGACGTCCTTGCCTTCCCGATAGCGGCTTCTGACTTCGTAGGCACGGAGGAAGACGTCGTGCGTGGCGTCGGCAGCCAGTTCCTCTTTTCCGCCAAGCTGCATGAAGAAGAAGCCCTTCAACCTGCGGGCATAGCGACGATACAGCTCCTCGAAAGCCGTATCGCTTCCTGCCGCAGCCTGCGCCATCAGCTGCTCATCAGTCTGGTGGCGCAGGGGTTTAAGATAAAAGATGCTCATTCTTCTATTGGGTCTGTTTTAATGAGTACTCGTCTGTTTTTCTCATTCTTCTCATGCTCCTCAAACCTCTTTTTGTTTGTAGCATCATCAACATTCGGGTCAATTTTGTAGGAAACTTTTTCTACGAACTCGTAGTGAGGACTACCATCGGTTTTATACTCCACAGAATAGTATTTATCACTATTGGGGAAGGAGATAGCATATGAGCCCAGATTTCTCATGATGCCAGCAAAGATACGATTCAGCCGCGCATATTCTACAGCATTATGCTTCTTGTAGTACGGCATCAGGTCGTGGAGTAAAAGCAGGTAGTTGGAAGCCAGCGAACTTGCATGTTTCGCGGATGTCGTACTTTTTACCTCTGGGTGAAACTGCATTACCAGATTATCCATCAGGTACCGTTGCTCCACGTTGCGACGCTTTACAGCCAGATTATTGTAAGGCTTTGCCGAGTAGCGCATGGTCAGGCCCTCGTTGTAAAGGCAAGCTTTCAGGTCATCGGGAATGCCTTTTCTAAACATCGATTTCAGATTACGAGCCGACAGATAGACGGGGCGCTTGCTGTGTTCAAAGATATAGCGGATGATGGCTGTCAGTTCCTCATCTTGCGACTGGGACTTAAACTGACTGAATATCTCATCGCTAAAGGGAATGTCGATGCACTCGAACATCCATTTCACGCGCTCTTTGACATTAGCCTGTGACAAAAGAATCTTATCTTTATGTTTACCTAAGACAAGCTGTACCATCAGTTTGCCGATGACATCATCCTGAGTATCACCCAGATATACGCCGCCCTTCTCCATGCCTTGCAACTCATTATAGTGGTATTGCAGGGCAGAAGCGGGGTATTGTCCGCTCTCGTAATAGTGGGTTAGCAACTTGGTAAGTTGCAGTGTATCATTTTTACCTCTTACATACGTCGCCAACCGGTCGAAATCCTCGGCTGGAACATTATTATTCAGCACGGCAATGGCAGAATCGGCATATTCCCTTGCACGGGTTTCGCTACAAACGTAAACACTATAGTAATAGGTATAGGTGCCGGGGATAGCCTGCTGCATACGCGGCATTACGTTCAACTCCTTGCGCAACTGCCTTGACACGTTCCTGTCTCTTGTCCCACGCCAATATGCGTTATACACTTTCTGTTCTGCTGCATCGCAAAGTTTATGCCAGGCTTTCTCATCCTTGGGGTGTTCGGTAACGAAGTTATTCCAATACCTATACACGCTGTCTAACGTCACGGAGTCCGTCATACGCACATTGTAATCCGACCCTTCAAGTTTAACCGTTCCCTTACTCTTTGTGCCAGAAGCCGACACGTGAATGGTTTTCGTCTTTCCCTGTGCGCTGGCTCCCATCAGTATCAGGAAGAGCACCAGCATAGTCATAACTGTTCGTTTCATGTTCCTTTTTGTTTGGTTGGTTTTGCGTTGGTTTTGACAGCATACACACGAAACGCCAAATCGTTCAATTTTATGCACTTTATTTTCCTTTAACCCGAAAACCATTTTTTCCGTTGCAAAGGTAGCGGAAAACAATCAAACAGCCAAACATTTCATGCATTTGCGGAGATGACACTTTGCAACAAGAATGACAGATTAGCTTACTACCTGAATTTTGGCCGACGCGCGAGAATCGCTTAAAATTGCTTCGGTGGCACTTTTCTACCCTCGGAGCGAGAAATGCGCTTAAATCGAATCTACGGTGAAAATCAGCAAGTTACGAGACGCTCTCCGGTGAATAAGAGTACCGGATTGACAACCGGACTTTACAAAACAACGTTCTTGTTCGCCTCTTTCGGCCTTTTTCGAGGGTAAACTTCTACAGCCAAGATTTCAAACGCACCGTGTTAAGTTGACAAACTTAACGTAGGGCGTTGGCAAACGCCCTACGTCGAATCACTAAATTCGACGTGTTTTGCGGCCTTTTTCGGCACCTTCAAAACTGACACTTTGCTAACAGGAACGGCCAATTTGCTTTCACTCTGACTTTGCTGCATCATGCCGTTTTTGTCTTTTTTAACAGGCAAAGAACACTAAATGCAAGCCGATGGACGTTATTAAAGAAAACGAAACGATGAAACATCTCTTTGCTTTCCTTTCCGCTATTCTGCTCCTGTCTGCTTGCTCGAATAGTACAGACAGCGATGACATCATTGTTGACCCGGACCTCCACCCTATCGTTACTAATACTGGGCAGTTGCTATCCGTAGATGGCAGCAAAATGCATATTGCCTACACCTACGACGAACAGGGCCGCGTAACCAATGCCGAGCGGTTCGACTCCAGTTGGTACGTCGTGAAGTTGATAGCCGAGTACAAGTACGACGCCGACCGCATCTACATCACCTTCCAGGAGTTCGAGGAACTGCCTAACGGCGAACGGAACCATGACTACAGCCGCGACTACGTCCGCGACGACACGCTCTTCCTCCAGAATGGCAGAGTGGACAGCTGCGCAGGCGCTATGAGGCACAGGAACAACAGCTTCTGCTACAAGTTCCGCTACAACGAACGTGGCGAGCTCACATACGTCAGGGACGACAACTTCAAGCGCAACTACTGGGGCAAGCTGGAGGAGAAGCCTTGGTACACTGAGATATACCAATTGGAATGGCAAGACGGTAACGT
>ONSR01000057.1:0-393 GCA_900320565.1 uncultured Prevotellaceae bacterium | reverse complement strand
ACCGTCTGCACCTATCGTTATTCCTCGCTGACAGGTTCTTGCATCGTCAGCGAGCCAAGGAACGTCCTGCCCGACTTCGAGCCTCTCATGCAGACAGGCTACTTCGGCAAGAGCTGCAAGAACCTGTTCGAAAGCCTTGAGGCAAAGGCATATACAACGCAGACAGCCTACCAGCTCGACGAACAGGGCAATGTCGGTCTGGTGAAGTCCAACGTCACTTGGGACGACGGCGTGAGCCACGACTATGCGTACAGCATTCGTTGGAGCGGCGACAACTGATGAGGCTCAGCCCTTTGCATATTTATTATGTGTTTGCTCTCTTTGGTTCGTTTTATGCAGGAAAATGCATAAAATGAAGCCATCGCCCTCTGATTTTTCACTTTTCACTTTTCA
>ONSR01000004.1 GCA_900320565.1 uncultured Prevotellaceae bacterium | reverse complement strand
GGAGACCAGCGGCGAAGTGAACGGCAATGCAAGTGGCTTCATAGGACAGTACGCTCACGGTAATGAGCCAAGCCATCACACCGTCTATCTCTATAACTTTGCTGGCCAGCCTTGGCGTACGCAGGAGCTTGTGGAACAAGTTCGAAGCACCTTCTACAATGCTTCACCCTGCGGCTATGCAGGCAACGACGACTGCGGACAGATGTCGGCCTGGTATATCTTCTCTTCCCTCGGCTTCTATCCCTTCAATGCCGGCTCGGCAGAATATGTCATCGGCACACCTTTGTTCCGTCATGCAGTACTGCATATGCCTGGTGGCAACGACTTGACCATCAACGCACCGCGTAAGTCGGATAAGGCCATTTATGTGAAGGGCGTAAAACTTAACGGCAAGAAGATAACCGATTGGAAGCTTACGCATCAGCAACTCATTGCGGGCGGCACACTCGACTTCACAATGAGCGAGAAGAAATAGAATACTAGGAGTCCTAGGATAGCCTAGTAAAGCCCAGGAATTCCTAGGAAGTGCCAGGAAAGAAAGGCGCCTTCACATCGTGGAGGCGCCTTTTGTGTTTATAGAGTTCCTTGCTTGAGTTTCTCGACGAAACTGTCTATGCGTTGCATTTCGCGAGGAATGTCAATCTGTTGCGGGCAGTGTGATATGCACTCGCGGCACTCGACGCAGTGGTTTGCCTGGCGTAGTTTTGGCACACTCCTGTCGTAGCCGACGAGGAAGGCTCGCCTTGCCTTTTCGTAATTCTTAGCTTGCTGACTCTCGGGGACATTGCCTTTGTTCACACATTTATTATAATGTACGAAGATGCCCGGGATGTCGAGACCATACGGGCAGGGCATGCAGTACTTGCAATCATTGCAGTCGATGGTGGGATAGCTCTTGATAAGCGTTGCTGTCTCGCCTTCCAGCCATTGCTGCTCCTCCTCGGTGAGAGGCTCAAGGGGTGAGTATGTGCGAAGGTTGTCCTCCAGATGCTCCATATAAGTCATGCCGCTGAGTACGGTGAGTACTGCAGGTTTGGAGCCAATGTATCGGAATGCCCATGATGCGACGCTGTCTTCCGGCTTGCGTCGCTTGAAGTGGGCCACGACGTGGTCTGGCACTTTGGACAGACGTCCGCCGAGCAGCGGTTCCATAATGACAACGGGGATGCCTCGCTTCACCAGTTCGTCGTAGAGGTACTTGCCCGAGCGTCCCTTGTCCTCCTCGTTCTCCCAATCGACATAGTTTGCCTGTATCTGTACGAAGTCCCAATGATATTCGTCGTGATGTGCCAATGCCCAGTCGAAGACGGCCACGTCGCCGTGGAAGGAGAAGCCGAGGTTGCGGATGCGTCCTGCTTCACGTTGTTCCATGAGCCAGTCGAGCAAGCCATTGTCGAGGTAGCGCTGATGAACGGGCCCCATACCGCCTCCGCCGATGCTGTGCAGCAGCAGGTAGTCGATGTAGTCGGTCTTCAGGTACTCAAGGCTACGCTCGAACATTGCCTTTCCCTCCTCGAAGTCATACTGCGAGGGCGAGAAGTTAGAGAGTTTCGTGGCGATGAAGTAGTCGCTTCGCTTATAGCCGCTTGCTTCGAGGGCTATGCCAAGGCTTTCTTCGCTTTTACCCCGACAATAGGCAGGCGACGTGTCGAAGTAGTTGACACCGTGGTCGAGGGCGTATTTGCAAAGGCGGTTCACCTGTTCCTGATCTATTTCGTCGCCACGCGTGTTCTCTTGCGTACGGGCACTGCCATTGTTGACGGTTGGCAGTCGCATCCATCCATATCCGAGCAGGCTTATCTTGTCGCCTTGCTTCGGATTGGTGCGATAGGTCATTTTGTCTGTAGGGACAGGACCATCGTGGTGTCCCATGTAATCGACTTCGCCATCGTCGCCAGCGCCTTTCATGCTGCAGGATGCCAGCGCTGCGGTTGCTGCTGTGGTGCCTGAGACTTTAAGGAAGTCTCGTCTGCTTATATCTTTCATAGTCTTTCGTCTCTAATCTTTAATCTCTAATCCCTATTCCTTAATTAAATCTCTCTGTGTACCTCGTGCCCTTCGACGTGTATGGCGCTAATGGGATTTGAGGGACAGAGGTTCTCGCATGCGCCGCAACCGATGCACTTCTCTTCGTTGACGACGGGAATAAGCAGCACTTTCTCCCTCGGGATTTCGTCGCCGTCGGCATCGCGCCAGCGCCATCCGTCCTGATGCACACCGGCCTGCAGGGGGACCATCTGTATGGCCTGAGCCGGGCACTTACGTGCGCAGAGTCCACAAGGCTTCTCGTCCTTGACGGGGATGCAGAGGTTGCGAGTCCAGACGGCGTGTCCGACTTGTATGGCAGTGCGCTCTTCTACGGAGACGGGCTGTATGGCCGAGGTCGGGCAGACCTGCGAACAGCGGTTACACTCAGGGCGACAATAGCCGCGCTCGTAGCTTACCTCGGGTTGCATGAAGCGGTCGAGGCTGCTGCTTGGGCGCAGGACGTCGTTGGGGCAAGCGTCGATGCAGAGTTGGCAGGCCGTGCAGTGCGTGCGGAGGTTGCGTATCGAGAGCGAACCTGGAGGCGTGATGAGCTTCTCGCGACGCGGTTTCTTCTTCTTGATAATGTCAGCCAGTCCGCCGTCTGTCGTCTTGGGTTCCACCTTTGCCTGTGCCTTTGCGATGGCTGTGCCGGCAAGGAGTGCAATGCCTGTCAGGGCAGCACGGCGGCCAGACCCCTCTAAATCTCCCCTTAAAGGGGAGACTTTCTGCACTGTGTCCTCCCCCTTTAAGGGGGAGTTAGAGGGGGTCTTGGAGAGGCTTGAGTAGTGCAGCGCGTCGAACTTACACTCTTCGAGGCAGTCGCCGCACACCACGCAGCGGGAATAATCGACGGTATGTGTGTCGAGGTCGATGCAGGCGGCTTTGCAGTTGCGCTCGCATTTGCGACAGTTCTTACACTTCTCGGCGTCGATGTTTATCTTGAGGAACGACTGCTTGCTGATGAGGCCGAGCAGTGTTCCGACGGGGCAAATCGTGTTGCACCAAGTGCGTCCGTTCTTCCAGGCCAGTACTGCGATGACGCCCAGACTCAGCAGGGCTACCACAAGCGCACCGATGCTCTTGAACCAGACGTCAACCGAATAGAATGCGTAACTGTCGTAATGTTCTGCAATCGAAGCCAGGCCGTTGTTCGCCAACTTGTAGAGAGGAGCGAAGATGGTTGATACGATGCGGCCATAAGTGCTGTAGGGGAAGATGAGTCCGCCCAGCCAGGCAACGCCCAGAGCCAGCGAGGCGCATGCCACAACCAGCACGGAGTAGCGCAGCACATGCTTTGCGGGCGAGTAGTTGTACTTGTTCTTCTTCCGACGCAGCCAGGCGATGAAGTCTTGCATCACGCCAAGCGGACAGATGATGGAGCAGTAGATGCGCCCCATCAGAAGGGTGAGTGTGACGACGAAGAGCAGTGCTCCGACGTTCAGAGCCAACAGCGCTGGAATGAACTGGATTTTGGCCATCCACCCCAGGTAGGCTTGCGCAGTTCCTGTGAAGTCCAGCAGGAGCCAGGTAATCAGCACCCAGAAGATGATGGCGAGTGTCAAACGGATTTTCCTAAGCATACTTATTTATAATTATATTATGTGTTTTTGCAGCGACAAAATTACTAAAAACTGATGAATGTTGCGCCAGGTTAGTGCAAAAAAAAGTGCGAAAAATACAGATTTTGTTGCAGTCAAAGCAAAATCAGTTGCAATTGTCGAAATAGACAAAAGTAAGTAAAACAATCATCTTCCTGTCATAATGTTATTTTCGGAAGTGCCGGAAATGGCCTCGAATTACGCCGAATTTGCCAATCCGGCAGGGAGGAGTCTTCAACGCCGCATAGGGGAGTTGCAATTCCCCTATGCCATCTTTGCAATTCCCCTAGTGTTCCTTGGGCGAAAAATTACGCCGAAAAATGCCAAAAATTGCGGTGAAATGGCCGATTTTGTAATGTGGAGTTGTCAATTCGGCAGTTTGCCTCAAAAATCGCGACTTATAACCTTCTCAGTATCAGGCAAAAGCGTTTTAAGCGCAAAAAAGCCGAAAAATGAAGAAAAGTATGCCTCGATGCGAATTTAACGCTTTCGGGCGGCTCTATGAAATTCAAAGTGTAAGCAAAAATGCTGTTTTGTGCGACAAAATGTCAAATCAGGAACAAAGTCAGGAATTACAGCAGGAGCAATGTCAAAACTTATTGCATAATGTTAAGAATGCTTATATAAAGGAAAAAATACAGCGTCAGGCAGTACAACATAAGCATTTTTTCCGTACCTTTGCACGCAATAATAAAATTAAAACGGTTATGGTATCATTTATTGCAGACAAGATTGTGATGGACGGTCTCACCTACGACGACGTCCTTTTGGTTCCCGGCTATTCAGAGGTTCTGCCTCGTACAGTGTCCCTCGAAACGAAGTTCTCAAGGCACATCGAGCTGAAGATTCCCTTTGTAACTGCCGCTATGGATACGGTCACAGAGGCTCCGATGGCCATTGCTATTGCCCGCGAAGGTGGCATCGGCGTGATTCATAAGAACATGAGCATCGACGAACAGGCTCGTCAGGTGGCCATCGTGAAGCGTGCCGAGAATGGTATGATCTACGATCCCATCACCATCAAGTTGGGCAGCAGCGTTCGGGATGCACTCGAGCTGATGTCCGAGTATCACATCGGAGGCATCCCCGTCGTCGATGATGAACGCCACCTCAAGGGCATCGTCACTAATCGTGACCTCCGTTTCGAGCAGAACATCGACCGCCCCGTCGATGAGGTGATGACATGCAAGAACCTTGTAACCACTCACGTCCAGACCGACCTCGGTGCAGCCGCTAAGATTCTGCAGGAGAACAAGATAGAGAAGTTGCCCGTCCTCGACGACGACAACAAACTCATCGGCCTGATTACCTACAAGGACATCACGAAAGCGAAGGACAAACCAATGGCCTGCAAGGACAACAAGGGACGTCTGCGCGTGGCTGCCGGCGTAGGTGTGACACCCGATACACTCGACCGCATCAAGGCGCTCGTCGAGGCAGATGTCGATGCCATCGTCATCGATACCGCTCACGGCCACAGCAAGTTCGTCGTGGAGAAACTGAAGGAAGCCAAGAAGACGTATCCCGACGTGGATATCGTGGTAGGCAACGTCGCTACAGGCGAAGCAGCCCGTATGCTCGTCGAAGCAGGTGCCGATGGCATCAAGGTCGGCATCGGCCCAGGCAGCATCTGCACAACCCGTGTCGTGGCAGGCGTTGGTGTGCCTCAGCTCAGCGCCGTCTATGATGTGGCCAAGGCACTGGAAGGAACCGGCGTGCCTCTCATAGCCGATGGTGGCTTGCGCTACAGCGGCGACGTCGTCAAGGCTCTCGCAGCCGGCGGGTACAGCGTCATGATCGGCTCCCTCGTGGCTGGCACAGAAGAAAGCCCAGGCGATACCATCATCTATAACGGTCGTAAGTTCAAGAGCTACCGTGGCATGGGCTCGCTCGAAGCAATGGAATGCGGCTCGAAGGACCGTTACTTCCAGGGGAACGTCAAGGACACCAAGAAGCTTGTGCCGGAAGGAATTGCAGGTCGCGTGCCTTACAAGGGCTCCGTACAGGAGGTCATCTACCAACTCATTGGCGGTCTTCGTAGCGGCATGGGCTATTGCGGTGCTGCAACCATACAGGACCTTCACAATGCCAAGTTCGTTCGTATCACCAATGCAGGCGTCCAGGAGAGCCATCCCCACGATGTGACCATCACCAGCGAGGCTCCCAACTACAGCCGTCCACAGTAACATCAATCCCAACAACCTCATTAAGCCTATTAACCTTATTAAAGATGAAAAAAATACTTATCAGCTTATCTTTGGTAGCCCTCGCTATGACGGCTGCCGCTCAGGAAGACCCCATCGTGATGCGCATCAATGGAGTCCCCGTCACTCGCAGTGAATTCGAATATAACTATAACAAGAACAACTCGGAAGGCGTCATAGACAAGAAGAACGTCGATGAGTATGTGGACCTCTTCGTGAACTACAAGCTCAAGGTCCAAGCCGCCCTCGATGACAAGTTGGATACGCTCTCCAGCTATCAGAAAGAGTTCCGCCAGTATCGCGACCAGCAGATACGTCCGCTGCTCGTGCCGGAAGGAGCCAAAGAGGCAGAGGTGCGTAAGTACTACGACGGACTGCTTTCTCGCCTCGAGGGCAAGCAACTCTTGCAGCCTGCACACATCCTGATTGTCCTGCCACAAGATGCAACAGAAGAAAAGAAGGCAGCTGCAAAAGCAAGGATAGACTCGGTCTATCAGGCATTGAAAGATGGTGCCGACTTCGCAGAGCTGGCTAAACAAGTCTCACAAGACCCAGGCTCCGCAATGCGCGGCGGCGTGCTGCCCTGGATTGGCCCCAATCAGGTCGTAAAGGAATTCGAGGACGTAGCCTACTCCCTCAACGAGGGCGAGATGAGCGAACCCTTCCTGATGCCCTTCGGCTACGATATTGTGAAACTTATCAGCAAGAAGGACCTTGAAACTTACGAAGAGTTGCACGACAAGATACAGAAATATCTCGAGGGACAAGGCATAGAGAATTATATCGCTCAGCAGGTCATCGATTCCATCGCAGGACAAGACCAGAAGACCATCGAGCAGATACTCGACGAGAAGACCGAGGAGTTCTGTGCCAAGGATGACGACCTGAAGTATCTCGTGCAAGAGTATCACGACGGCCTTCTGCTCTTCGAAGAGTGCAACAGCAAGATATGGGAACCCGCTGCCAAGGACACACTTGCCCTGGAGAACTACTTCAAGAAGAATAAGAAACAATATGCCTGGGCAGAACCGCACTACAGAGGAATGGTCTATTATTGCAAGAATGCTGCCGACGTCAAGCCAGTGCAGAAACTCGTCAAGAAGCTTCCGCAGAGTAAATGGATGAATACCATTCGCGATAACTTCAACCAGGACAGCATCATGGTGCGTGTGGAGCGTCGTGTCTTCAAGAAAGGCGAGAATGCAAACATAGATAAGCTCGTGTTCAAGGTTAAGGATGCCGAACTCAAGCCAGTCAAAGGCTTCCCCAACGTCGGAGTACTAGGCAAGGTGCTTAAGAAGGGTCCCGAAGAATGGACAGACGTCAGCAACCAGGTTATCAACGACTATCAACGCCTCAAGGAAGATGAGTTCGTCGCTGAACTCCGCAAGCGCTATACCGTAGAGATTGACAAGGAAGCGCTCAAGACAGTAAACAATCATTAAAGCGCATGAACGTAAGAAAACGAAATACGCTCTGCCTCTTTGCCGTGCTCTTCAGCCTGCTCTCTATGGCACAAAAGAATGTCATAGACGAAGTGGTGTGGGTCGTGGGCGATGAGGCTATCCTTCGCTCCGATATAGAGAAGCGACGCTTGGAATATGGTTCGCAGGTAAAAGGCAATCCTTATTGCGTCATACCCGAACAACTTGCCATACAGAAACTCTTCCTGCACCAAGCAGTCATCGACAGCGTCAATGTCACAGATGAGGAAGTCAATCAGTATGTAGAGAACGACCTCAATGAGAAAGTTCTGATGGCAGGCTCCAAGGAGAAACTCGAGGAGTATATGAAGATGCCGATGGTGCAGATACGGGAAGAGCTCTTTGACATGTACAAGAGTGAACTTACGGCGATGCGAATGCGCGAACAGCTTACGGAGGAAGTCAAAGTGACACCGGCCGAGGTGCGTCGCTACTTCAAGGACATCCCCGAGGATAGCCTGCCGCTCATTCCTACTCAGGTCGAAGTGCAGATACTTGTTCTGCAACCCCGCATTCCACAGACAGAGATAGAACGCATAAAGAACTTGCTTCGCGATTATGCCGAGCGTGTCAATAATGGTTCGACATCCTTCTCTACTCTTGCCCGTCTCTATAGCGAAGATCCCGGTACAGCACGTCAAGGGGGCGAGATGCCTTACATGGGCAAAGCAGAACTTGACCCAGGCTTTGCCAACGTGGCATTCAGCCTGACAGACACCAAGAAAGTAAGTAAGATAGCACAAAGCGAGTTCGGTTATCACATCATCCAACTCATCGACAAACGCGGTGACAAGATGAAGTGCCGACATATCCTGAAGCGTCCCGAAGTGGCACAGGCAGACATCGACAGCGCTCTGGTTGTGCTCGATTCCATAGTAAGTGATATCCGCAACGAGAAGATATCATTCGAGGACGCAGTGCGCTATGCATCTGACGACAAGGATACGCGCAACAATCGTGGCATCGTCTCCAATATCAATAGGGAAACAGGCGATACTTCTCCTCGCTTCGAGATGAGCGAACTCTCGGCTCTTTCTCCAGAACTTGCCCGTACGGTAGAGTCTTTGGAGATAGGCGAGATATCAAAACCCTTCACGATGATTAACTCGAAGGGTAAGACGGTTTGTGCCATAGCACGACTCAAGAACCGTTCCCTTGCACATCGTGCCAGCATCACCGAGGATTTCCAGGTGATGAAGAACATCGTGAGGAATAAGAAGGGAGAGGAGACTATTCGTAATTGGATAAAGGAGAAACAACAGAGTACATATATTCGCATCAATCCTGACTGGAGAGACTGCGAGTTCCAATACGACGGTTGGATAAAGTGAAGAGTAGGCGACTATATTTCCTTTGTGCGTCCTTGTTCTTCTGCTTCTGCCTGCTTATGGCTGTGACACCGGACCGCAAGCCTGCCGGAAAGCGTACACCTTCCGACAGCAAGGTGCATCTGTTGCATGCCGACCGCCTTTACTTCGACGACCGCCTGCACACTACGGCACAAATCCTTGTGGGCGATGTCCGTTTCGATCACGAGGGTGTACTTTTGTACTGCGACAGTGCTCTCTTCTATGAGGCGACAAACTCCTTTGATGCTTTCGGTAATGTGCGCATGAATCAGGGCGACACACTTACGCTAAACAGTGAGGTGCTCTTTTACAATGGCCTCGACCGATTGGCCAGGGCTCGATATGCTGTGGTGTTCAAGCATGGAACGATGACTATCTTTACCGATAGCCTCGATTACGATCGCCTTTATGATTTAGGTTACTTCTTTGAAGGCGGACGAGTTCGTGACCATGATAATGAACTGACAAGCGACTGGGGAGAATATAGTCCTGCCACACACGAAGCGGTCTTCAACTATAATGTCCGTCTCGTAAACCCGGCGCCGCCTGCAAAGCCAGAGACGATACTTATCTCGGACACGCTTCATTATAATACAGAGACTGCTATCGCGCATATCGTTGGCCCGTCGAACATAGAGAACGGCGAGAACCATATCTATTCGGAACTGGGTTATTATGACACACAGGCTAAGCACACACACCTGTTGGACCGTAGTATCCTTTCCAACAATGGCAAGCGGCTTGTAGGCGATAGCGTTGTGTGGAACGATGATATTGCAACGGCCGAGGCTTTTGGCAATGTCGTTTACAACGATGTCGTTAACAAGAACATGTTCACAGGCGGGTATTGTTATTATGAAGACATCACGGGTTATGTGATGGCGACAGACAGTGCCGTTGTTATTGACTACAGCCAGCAGGACACGATGTATGCTCATGCCGATACGTTCAAGGTGTTTACATATAATATCGATACGGATTCGGTCTATCGCATGGTGCATGGCTATTATCATCTGCGTGCTTATCGCCAGGATGTTCAGGCTGTATGCGACTCGATGGTATATGATTCTCGCGACAGTATTCTGTGTATGTATCGCGACCCCATCCTCTGGCAGGCTGGCCAGCAGCAACTGGGAGAGGAGATACGAATCTTCTTCAATCATAGGGATATCGACAGTGTGCAAGTGCTGCGACAGGCACTTTCCGTCGAGAAGATAGACAGCATACATTACAATCAAGTAGCGGGTCGTGAGATGCATTCCTACTTCAAGGATGGCGAATTGTACCTCTCGACCTCCGAGGGTAATGTTTTTGTCAACTATTACCCTTTCGATGAGGATAGTGTCATGGTCGAGCTTAATCATACAGAGACTTCTTTGCTCAAGATGTATGTGAAGAACAGGAAGGTGGACCGCATCTGGATGCCTGCAGCTACAGGCGTGATGTATCCCATCCCGCTTATCCCTTCGGACATGTACTACCTGGCGAACTTTGCATGGTTCGACTATATCAGGCCTGTTGACAGATACGACCTCTTCGAGTGGCGACCTAAGAAGGCTGGCACGGAACTTAAGGAGAGCGTGCGCCACTCTGCACCCAAGCAGAGGCTTAGCGAGATAAAGAAGAAGAGAGGCATAGAGACTCCCCCTCCGTCCTCTCCTAAAGTTGAGGAGCCCCTTCCTGAAGTGGTGGAGCCTACAGATACCACAAGTAACATAGAACTCCCAGAGAACATAGAACAATCAGAACAATAAATGAACCTGTTTAGCACAAGGAAGCCCCGAGGTTTCCGCAGAGTAAGCATCTATACAGACGAGTCGCGCGACCGCCTTCAGAAGCTTGTAGATGACGTAAAGCGTGAGCAAGGCGAGATGCCTGCAAGCGATGAGCATTATGATGCGGACAAGTTCCGTGGCACCTTCATCAACTATACCCCTCGTGCTCAAAAGCATAAGGAA
The DNA here is from genome assembly GCA_900320565.1 of uncultured Prevotellaceae bacterium. Classification (GTDB taxonomy): domain Bacteria; phylum Bacteroidota; class Bacteroidia; order Bacteroidales; family Bacteroidaceae; genus Physcousia. Next base: position 79,419 of record ONSR01000004.1, on the reverse strand, counting down.
GAGGGTTCTAAGTTGGGATGGCCTATCATCATTGCGCTAGTCTTTGCTTTGATAATCCTGTGGCGTTTCCTGCTGACGGGAATCAGATAAAACGATTTCTTGTAATAACGTCATAACGAAAGATAATGGACATCATACACCTTCTTCCTGATTCCGTTGCCAACCAGATAGCCGCAGGCGAGGTTGTGCAGCGTCCGGCATCCGTCATCAAGGAGCTGATGGAGAATGCTGTCGATGCCGGTGCGTCAACGATTGACGTGCTGGTGCAGGATGCTGGTCGTACGTCCATACAGGTTATAGATGACGGCAAGGGCATGACCGAGACGGATGCCCGTATGGCTTTCGAACGGCATGCAACCTCCAAGATAGCGAAGGCCGAGGACCTCTTTACGCTTCAGACGATGGGCTTCCGTGGCGAGGCCTTACCTTCCATCGCTGCTGTGTCGCAGGTCAAGCTGACGACCCGTACGGCAGAGCAGGAGTTGGGCGTGCAGTTGTGCCTCGAAGGCTCCCGTGTTGTGTCGCAGGAGGTATGCTCGTGTCCTGTCGGAGCGAACTTCGAGGTCAGCAATCTATTCTTCAATGTGCCGGCGCGAAGGAAGTTCCTCAAGTCGAACCAGACGGAGCTGAACAACATCATACAGGACTTCGAGCGCATTGCCTTGGTCAATCCTTCTGTTGCCTTCACCCTTTCGAGCAATGGCAATCAGTTGATGCAGTTGCCTGCAGGCAGCAACTTGCAGCGCATCGTCGGCATCTTCGGCAAGAAGCTTGGCGAACAGCTGTTGCCGGTTCAGGTGGAGACATCGCTGGTGAAGATAAGCGGCTTTGTGGGAAAACCTGAGTCGGCGCGCAAGAAGAACTCTTCGCAGTACCTGTTCGTCAATGGTCGCTTCATGCGCCATCCCCGATTCCATTATGCTGTGATGGAAGCCTTCAGCCACCTCATTCCCGAGGGCGACCAGGTGCCTTACTTCATCTCCTTCCAGGTTGACCCTGCCAACATCGATGTCAATATCCATCCTACGAAGACAGAGATTAAGTTCGAGAATGAGCAGGAGATATGGAGCATCATCGTGGCAGCCGTCCGAGATGCTTTGGGCAAGTTCAATGCCGTACCGACCATCGACTTCGATGTGGAGGGCCGTCCCGATATCCCTGCTTATGACGCACGAGGCCTTGGCGACGTCAAGGTGCCTCGCGTGCAAGTGAATCCCAGCTATAATCCCTTCAGCGGACACAGCGAGAGCCGCAAGCCGGTCCGTCAGTGGGAGAAGCTCTTCGAAGGGGCAGGGGGCAAGGAGCAAGGTGCAAGAGAAAACTTAGGGACACAGCATCCCCACGACAACCCTCTTGCCCCCAGCCCCTCGCCCCTTGCTCCTTCTCTTTTCCAAGAGGACCAGGAAATCAGCAGCCAGCACTTCCAGTACAAAGGCCAGTACATCCTGACCGCTGTGCAGTCGGGTCTGATGATGGTGGACCAACGTCGTGCCCACATCCGCATCCTCTACGAACGATACATGAAGCAGATGCAGGAGCACAACGCCCCCACGCAAGGACTCCTCTTCCCGGAGTTGCTCGAACTCTCACCCAGCGATGCGGCACTGCTCACAGGCATGCTCGACGACGTTCGGGCACTGGGCTTCGACATCACACCCCTTGGTGGCAGCAGCTTCTCCATCGTGGGTACACCATCCGGACAGACCGACCCAACAGCTGTCGTACAGCAGATGGTGGAGAGCGTCAAGCAGCAAGACGGCGGTCATGCCGATGCCCTGCATCACCAACTGGCACTCGTGCTGGCTCGCCACAACGCCATCGAGGTGGGCGAAGTGTTGACGCCCGTGCAGATGGAGACACTCATCGGCGACCTCTTCCAGTGCGAAATACAGAACCTCTCGCCCAGCGGCAAAACGATACTAACCATCCTCCAGCAGGAACAAATAGATAAGATGTTTAGGACCCCCTAACCCCCTTTAGGGGGAACCCATTAACCCCATTAACCCCATCCAAATGAGCAAAAAGATTATTTTAACAGGCGACCGCCCGACCGGCAAACTCCATATCGGTCACTATGTCGGTTCCCTCCGGCGTCGCGTAGAACTCCAGAACTCCGGCCTTTACGATAAGATATTTGTCTTCGAGGCTGACGCGCAGGCACTTACAGACAACATTGACAACCCCGAGAAGGTGCGCCAGAACGTCATCGAGGTCGCCCTCGACTACCTTGCAGCAGGCCTCGACCCGTCGAAGACCACGCTGTTCATCCAAAGCCAGATACCCGAACTCTGCGAACTCTCGTTCTATTTCATGGATATGGTCAGCGTCTCCCGTCTGCAGCGCAACCCAACCGTCAAGACCGAGATACAGATGCGCGGCTTCAATGGCGAGAGCATTCCCGTAGGCTTCTTCACCTATCCCATCAGCCAGGCAGCCGACATCGCCATGTTCAAGGCAACAACCGTTCCAGCCGGCGACGACCAGGAACCCATGCTCGAACAGTGTCGCGAGATAGTTCGCCGCTTCAACAATATCTACGGAGAGACCCTCGTAGAGCCCAACATACTGTTGCCCGACAACGCAGCCTGCCTGCGTCTGCCCGGCACCGACGGCAAGGCCAAGATGAGCAAAAGCCTCGGCAACTGCATCTACCTCAGCGACTCGGCCGACGAGGTCAACAAGAAAGTCAAGACCATGTACACCGACCCGCTCCACCTGCAGGTCAGCGACCCCGGACACCTCGAGGGCAACACCGTCTTCACCTACCTCGACGCCTTCTCGACCGACGAACAGGTGGCTCGCATCACAGGCGACTACGCCACACTTCAGGAGATGAAAGACCACTACACCCGTGGCGGCCTCGGTGATGTCAAGTGCAAGAAACTCCTCATGGAAGTGCTGCAGGAGACACTCGAACCCATACGCCAGCGTCGCGCAGAGTACGAGAAGGACATTCCCGCCGTCTATGAGATACTCCGCAAGGGCTGCGAAGTGGCACGCGAAGAAGCCTGCAAGACCATGGATGAAGTGCGTCGGGCCATGAAGATCAACTACTTCGACGACCGCGCCCTCATCGAAGAGCAAGCCCGTCGCTTCCAGAAGTAACCCACTCATCAGGGCACATCCACAAACGCCCTATAGAGGATTGCACATTTCCCTATAGGGCGTTTGTCAAAGTATTAGCATGCATGAGCCAAAGTAATAGCATGCATCAGCCAAAGTATTAGCATGCGTTGTCCCTGACACCAATAACCTTTTTCATGTCTAAGGAGTTTAGGAGTAAAGGAGTATCTACTTAAAAACTCCTCAACTCCTTGACTCCTTAGAGATAGTATCCTTCGACCGGGACCTTTTTTCTGTCTAAGGAGTTTAGGAGTTTCTTCGGATATAAACACCTTGACTCCTTGACTCCTTAGAGATAGTATCTTTCGCCCGTGACCTTCTTCATTCAAGACCTATACCTCTTTGCTCAAAGACCTATACCTCTTTGCTCAAAGACCTATACCTCTTTGCTCAAAGACCTATACCTCTTTGCTTCATGAGTTAGTGCCCTTTGAAACAATGCCAGCCCGAAACATTGTCAATTATACCCAATTTCTTATGTTATAGGAAATATTTAACATAAATTAACGCATATATTTACACGCGTATCGCATAAACACCTATCTTTGCCCCCGTACTTGCCTTTGTGCGCACGTATGCGTACATTTATAGATTATTATTAACCATTCAATAACTAAAACATGAAACAAAAACTAACTTTATTAATCCTTGCCCTCGTTATGTCAATTGGGGCTTGGGCAGACACTACCATTACATTTAGTTCAGATCAGATAAAAAATGGTGGTTCTAATCCGGCAACATTCTATGATGGAAATGGAAATGTTGTTACAGGTTCTGCTTGGTGTCGTAAATTCATTACAAACACGAGCATTCCAATTACATTCACAGTTGGTTCACTTAATCGTTTCAGCAGTTACTCAGGTGGTTTTAATACAGAGGGAAACTTATGGATAACAGCAACTGTGCCTGCACAGTATACATTCACAGGAGTTTCATTCAAGGCCAAAATTATCGACGGAGGCTCCAAGCAAGTCTATGTCGAAGGCAATACTGATGGTAGAGTAACTTTGACTGATTCTTACCAAACTGTATCTTCTGGTGCATTGAGTAGTAACTCTGTCTCCTTCCGTTTCGAAAATGGGCATGATGGTACCAATGCGGGAGAGTGCATCGTAGTCTTCGAGGATTTTGAGTTTACAATTAACACGGAATTAGCTGATGCGGCTTCCTCAATTACTAATAATCACTTCTATCGTATCTTTACCTATAATAATGGCTCGGCAGATGGTACACAAAAATACTATCTGACTGCAAGTGGCACCTTCACGGATCAAGTTGCTTCTGCAGGTGAGTTTACATTCTCCGCAACCACAGCTGACCAGTTTGTGCCAACAGGCTATGCGTGGATGATTACTGCTGATGGAGGGACTAAATACTTTACTAATCCTTCAGGAGGTGAATGGAATAATAGGAAGAATGAGAAAATTTGCACAACAACCCAGAAACGCCAGAATTGGGAAGCTCAAGTATTTTACCTAAACAATGTCAACAAGTATGCCGTCCGCTGTACCAATGCAGGCATTGATACATCTTGGAAATCTCATGCTTATTGGACTGTCGTTCCCGACGATGACGACGAAGACAACCTGCCTGATCCGGAGTACTCTTCAGAAAGAAACTATATTTGGGAGATAGAAGAAATAGCCAGTGTGACATTTAATCTCATTTATAATGGAAACACAATTGATTCTAAGGTTCTAGACCGTGCGAGCAATATTGGAGATGTGGTTTTACCAACAGAATGGGATAACCCCTACTGCACATATTCTTACTCAACTACCACCATTAATGCGAATACCGAGACAGTAAATGTTACAATGACTTGGAATGGTCCTTTTGAATTTTCTAGCGATTATGCAAGCGCTAAATGGTATTATCTGGCATTGCGTAAAAAGTGGGCCAAGTATGATAAAGATTTAGAAATCAATTCATCAACTGCATATCCACTTTATTCCGACAAGAGTCAGGTGGCTTGTAAAGAAGAAGGGCTGTGGGCATTCGTAGGTAATCCTCTTGGAGTACGTGTTTTCAACAAAGCAGCAGGAAATGATGTCTGCTTGCAATGGACCACTCAACCACAAATAGCAAGTACCAGCAACGGTAACGCCGTATATTGGAAAATAGGGAAGTGCATAGATAATTCTTCAGTAGAACATGGCTTCTTACTCTATTACCAAGGAGTTTACCTCCATGATCTTGGTGGCAACAATCCTGGTAAATTAGCAGTATGGAGTAGTGGTAGTGCGCCTTCTGATCCAGGTTCTGCTTTCACTGTTGAAGAGCCAAACTTTAAAGATCTTGTTATTCAAAACATAAAACCTTGGTTTGATACAATGGGCCAATACTTCAGCCTGAATGCAGATATTGTTTATGCAAATAACACATATGCTCCGGCACTTGAGAATTGTAGTCCGTCAACATACGATGAGTTGTTAGCATATGTTTCAGATGCGTCACATTATCATTATCCTTCTTCTGGTTATTATCGTATTAAAAACAAGGTTGATGGTTATGGATACATGGGAGTTTCCAATAATCAGCTTGTAGGTAATATCAGTCAGTCAAATGCTATCAGTGATCCTAGTACCATCATTTATATAGAAAAGAACGGCAACACTGCCGTAAAGTTATCCACACAAGGAAAATATGGTCAAGTGGCTGCTGGAGGACGTGCTGTATCACTCGCAGATGCATCTCCGGCATCTTATTTTACGTTAGAAGTTCAATATCCAGGATACGCTATGATTCGTACGAGTTCTGCTGACAACGGTTCGTACTATACTGTATATAATGGTGAAGTCAGTGCTTGGACATCTGATACACCAGACGCAAACTGGAAATTTGAAGTTGCCGAGTCTGTAACAATTACCCTTAATGATGGTGGTGACGGTTACTATTATGCTACCGCATGCTTACCCTATGACGTAACTCTTTCGACAGCTTGCGCTTATACACTAACACTGAACGGAGCCAAGAACGGATTGACAATGAGCGATGCCATGAGCGTTGTTCCCGCAGGCACGCCTATTTTCTTGCGTCATACGGAAGGAACAGTTGTTGCTACTATTGCCAGCAATGCTGCATATGTAACTTCACCGCTAACAACAACTGCTCTCACTGGCACATATTTAGAAAAAACAGTTACTGCAGAAACAGATTACTTCTTAGGTAAAGCTAACGACAAAGTTGGTTTTTATCTCTGGGATGGTACAACGTTGAAGGCTAATCGTGCTTACCTTGAAGCATCGAAGCTCAACAACAGTGGTGTCAAGGGCTTTGCTCTCGACTTCGAGGATGATGCAACCTCTATTCAGACTATTGACAATGGACAACAGACAACAGAGGGTGCTATCTATAATGTCGCTGGTCAGCGCATGAACAAGATGCAGAAAGGTATCAACATTATTAACGGCAAAAAGATTCTCAAGTAACATGAAAAAGACATATATTTCCCCCGAGTTCATACTCGTTGAGTTGCGCGGCATTCAGATGCTCGCTGAATCCATTCCTGTAGATTTGACAGGAGAAACAGCCTCTGGCACCAGTGGCGGCTGGGTCAAGGAAGAAAACACATCTATCACCGACAAGAATGTTTGGGACAATGAGTGGTAAACATTGCCGCTAGAGCGATAGTATTAGGGAGATGCCTATGCAGGCACCTCCCTTTGCTCTCAATACATTATTATATATATTATAAAGAACAAATATAAACCAACATGAAACAAAATCTTATCCTATTACTCACCGCCTTGCTTGGCACCATTAGTGTGTGGGCAACGGAGTACACTGTGACCTACAGCAAGAGCACAGGTTCGTACACGGCAACCAACGGAGCAGGCACATGGGCAAGCAAGTGGGTGTCCACTGCAACAGACCCGCAAGTGACGCTCTCCGTGGGTGCAAACAACATCGCCGTCTCTACCGGCTACATCTATTCCGGTGCTTCGGGCTGTACCTACACCCTCACGGCACAGGCTGGTTATCTCATCACCGGCTACACCATCACCGGTACTGCTCAGAGCGGAGCTCAGACGTTGACGCCCGCTGCAGGCGGCACGGCCACATCGTTCGCCACAAGCGGAACAACGACACTCACCGTCTCGGGACTCTCTACAGCAAGTACTTCGTTCCAGCAGAGCACGCCCAACAGCGGCATTGCCATCTCTTCATTCACCATCACACTGACCGAAGACCCTGCGTTCGCCCAGTGGAAGCCAGTCATTGCCGACGACGCCTTCCTCACTGTCGGTGAAAAGGTGTCGAGCATCAGCGCCGTTACCGATGTGGCAGACAACACCAAGTGGTACATCGTGACGCAGGTGCGTAATGGCGAGTCTCCCATGTACGACGCAGGTGCAGGCAACACCGTGATGCGTGCAGCAGCAACTGTCACCCCAGCTTCTCTCAACGAGACAAATGCGAAGAACAATGCTGCCTACCTCGTCCGCTTCTTCAGCGCAGGCGAAGGACTGTACAACATGCAGTTTGCCAACGGAGTCTGGATTGACGGTAGCTTGAAGACTACTGCCTCCAAGGGTAGCGCCGGCACATACGCCTTCTATAACAGCAACGGCGGCAGCGGTAGCTACTTCGGTTGGAACCTGAACAGCACCAGCGGCAGCATCGTCGATAACAACGGTGCAGGCTATGGTCTCGCCTTCTGGGGCAGCGGCACAGTAAGCGGCACCAGCGGCAACAACGTCTGGTATGTCTATGAGACGACCGTCGAGGTTCCTACTGTCACCATTGATGTGACATACGAACAGTACGTCAACGGCGTGGCTACTGGTCTGACCCATACAGAGACCGTCATGCCTAACAGCAGCATCAACATCCCTGCTGACTTCACCAACGGCTACAGCACTTTTGCCTACGACATCACGACCGAAGGCACCATTGCTGATGCAAACACCACCATCAAGGTTAATATAAATAAGAAGGAAGGTCTTGTGGAGGCTCTCAGCGAGTTGAGCAACAGCAAGGCTTACACCATCAAGTGCCCGCGCGGCACTTATACCACTGTTGACGGCAGCCTGGCCAATACGGTTAAGAACAGCGCTTATAGCGTCAACAACTTCGCCATCATTTCCTACGAAGGCAAGTATTACCTCTGGAGCATAGCAGAGGAGAAGTTCGTCTCCTGCGACGGTACGGCTTTAGGCAACATTCCCGTCGCAATCACATTGACCAGCGTGTCGCACGGCTTGTTCAAGATTCAAGGCAACGGCAAGACACTGAATGCGACATCAGGCAAGACAACAGGCGCGATATTCGATACATGGACGACAACAGACGAAGGCAACTCCTGTGCCATCATCGCTGCAGCTGACTTCGACCCCACCAATGTCATTGCAACCATCGAAGTCCTGCTCAACACGAAGACCATCAACCTTTCCGTCAACGTGACTGGTGCCACAGAGGCTGAGAACACACGTGCAGGCAAGATTACTATGGCACTGAGCGACGGCTCTACCTTCAACAAGTATCTCTATGCCGACACCGAGGTGACGGGACTGCAATACCTCGACATGACCTTCACCGCCATTGCTACGAGCTATCGCGGCTACGACTTCACGGGCTTCACAATCGACGGCACAGACTATGGCACAAGCATTGAGGCCGGTGAACTTACCTCAGTGGCCGACGGCGCTACCCTTGTGGCTAACTACACGGCTTCCACAGGCAACGGCCTGAACCTTTGGTACGACTACAACGAAGACATGACCGAAGCCTATCGTTTGCCTGCCATCATCCGCACAAAGAGCGGTCGCATCATTGCCTTTGCCGACTACCGTCCCGGCAACACCGATGTGGGCATTGGCCCGACGAGCATCGAGCGTCGCTACAGTGACGACGGCGGCGAGACATGGAGTCCTGCCATCCGTGTGGCACAGGGCAACTGGGGCGTGAACACAGCAAACGTCATCGAGTGGAGCTTCGGCGACCCTGCAGCTGTGGCAGACAATACGCCCGGCAACTCCGGCAACGACGTCCTGATGGTTTGCTGCGGCGGTAATGCCCGCTGGACGAGCTCTGTCTATAACCCTGACGTCAGCCAGCAGCAGCAAGGATGTGTTGCCTGGCGCTCTACCGACGGCGGCGAGACATGGGGCAACTACGAATACATCCAGCCAGCCCTCATGCAGGCATTCGTGGATGCAGGCATCCGTGCAGCCGACGGCAGCAGCGGCATCGTGCGTTCCTTCTTCACCAGTGGCAGAATTATCCAGTCTGTTCGCAAGGCAGAAGGCGCCCAGTACAACCGTATCTACAATGCTGTTGACGTGAACGGCGGCGACGTGGTGGTCTATTCCGACGACTTCGGCGCCACATGGAAAGTGCTTGGCGGCCAGATTGCCAACAATGGCGACGAGGCACATGTAGTGGAACTTCCCGACGGCGACCTTCTGCTTGTCGGCAAGGGCAGCACCTCTCGCTATGTGAATGTATTCAACTATAGCGACTTCGACACGGCTACAGGCCAGTGGGGACCCACCAACCAGTGGAACAATGCTGCCGCCACGTCCTGCAATGGTGACGTGGAGATGGTAGAAGCCTACGATGCTTACGGCGAGAAGAACACCGTCATCGTCGAGACGGCTCCTATGACCAGCAGCCCGCAGCGTCGCGAGATTCAGTATTACTTCATCGCCCTGCCCAAGGCAACGGGCTTCACCACAGCCGACTTCTCTACTGCTGGCGGTGCAAGCTGGACGCAAGGCATGAACGTGACACACAACTGGGGAGCATACTCCATTCTCCTTGGCAATGGCGACGGCACAATGGACATCCTCTTCGAGGAGAGTGCAAAGGACGAAACCCACCTTCCGACAGGCTATTGCCTTGTTTATCAGAAGGCGCACAACATCAAGGACATCACCTTGAACCAATACTTCTTCGACAAGGCGCAGGCAGAGGCCGAGGCAGTGAAGACTCCTCGCCCCGGACATTTCTACCGCTTCAAGAGCACGCAGTCCGAAGCCTATCTGGCAGTCGTTAGCGGCGAGGTTAAGGTGGCAGCTGCCGACGAGGCATCCACGCTCTGGTTCTATAGCAACGACGGACTGGTGTCTTACACGACAGGACAGTACCTCGACGGCAACGCCAAGGGTCTGGCTCCTGTTGGCACCAACTACAAGGCAGCCATCGAGCCTAACAGCTACTACGAGGGCAAATACACCATCCAGACGAATAGCCGCTACACCTATCATAGGGACAGCAACGGCACCATCGACCGTGGCAGCGGCTACAACAACGATCAGGGCTATGCTTGGATTGTAGAGGATGTCACCTCCGTGCCCGTTACCGTCAAGAGCCTTGGCCTGGCCACCTTCTACAGCCCCGTCGGACTGACGGCTCCTGCAGGAGTTAAACTCTATGCCGCCACCCTGAACGACACATACATCCACTTTGACGAAGTAGAAGCCGTGAAGGCAGGCACAGGCGTCCTTGTTGAGGCAGCGGAAGGCACTTACGACTTCACCGTCGAGAGCAATGAGGCTGATTACACGAGCGACCTCGTGGGCAGTGTGGCTACAAAGGCCAGGACAAGCATCGCAGCAAATGTATATACCCTGCAGAGTGGTCCTGCCTTCAAACCTTACACAGGCGAGAATGTGACTGGCTTCCGCAGCCATATCGAAGAGTCTTCCAGCGTCAAAGCCTTCAATATCATCTTCGGTGACGATGAGACTGGCATCAGCGACCTCAATAGTAAATGGTCAATGGTCAATGGTCAATCCATCTACAACCTTGCAGGTCAGCGCATGAACAAGATGCAGAAAGGCGTCAACATCATTAACGGCAAAAAGATACTCAAGTAAGATGAAAAAGACATATATTTCACCCATCGTAAAGGTGGACATGGCCGAGGTGGCTGATGCACTTCTGGTAACAAGCATACAGATGTCGGACGAACCCGGCAACGAGGAATTCGTCAAAGAAGAAGCCGTCGGCGAAGACGGCTGGGACTTTGGCTGGTGATTCACAACTCATCTGTTCTATATAGGAAGGGAGGTGCCACAGAGTAGGCACCTCCCTTCTTTATGGCTCCTTACTCAAAGACTTAGGGGACATATCTCAAGGCGGCGTTTCGGGCCGTTCAACGCCCTATAGGGGAATTGCGATTCCCCTATGGAGGGATTGTCATTCCCCTATAGGGCGTTTGCATTTCCCCTATAGGGGATGTTTTGCTCCTTTATGCAGGCTGAATATGAAAAATAAGCCATCTTGCACATTTTTTAACAAGGAAACATTTGTTTGTGCGATTATTTTTACTATATTTGTGCGCAAAAAGTATAAAATTCACAATAAATAGCGTAATTTTATGTCAACAAGAAGAGATTTCCTTAAGGGAATGGGACTGGCTACGGCTGGTTTGGCTGTGGCTCCCGGTTCGATGTTGGCTGCCAAGAAGAAAAAGGTGCAGCCTGCTCCAGAGCCTAAGAATGAGAAAGTAAGGATTGCCTACATCGGTATCGGTAATCGCGGTCAGCAGAACATCGACGAGTTCGCCAAGACAAACATGGTGGATGTCGTGGCTCTCTGCGACGTCGATCTGAAGGGCAAGCAGTGCGAGAAGGCATTGAAGATGTATCCCAATGCCAAGCGTTACACGGACTTCCGCAAACTCTTCGACGAGTATAGCGACCACTTCGACGCTGTGGCTGTCAGTGTGCCCGACCATACGCACTTCTTCGTCTGCATGGCTGCCATGAAGCACGGCAAGCATGTCTATTGCGAGAAACCCCTTATCCGTACTTTCCAGGAGGGCGAAATCCTCATCGAGATGGCTAACCGTCACCCCGAACTCGCCACTCAGGTGGGCAACCAGGGACACTCCGAGGCTAACTACTTCCAGTTCAAAGCTTGGCAGGAAGCTGGCATCATCAAGGACGTGACCAAGGTGGTGGCTCATATGAACAACGACCGTCGTTGGCACAAGTACGACTGGAACATGACCAAGATGCCCGAGGGCGATCCTATCCCCGAAGGTATGGACTATGACACCTGGCACGGAGGCATCCGCTACCACAACTTCAGCAAGCTCTATCATCAGGGCGATTGGCGTAGCTGGTACGACTTTGGAATGGGAGCTCTTGGCGACTGGGGAGCCCATCTGCTCGACACGGTTCACGAGTTCCTCAACCTCGGCCTGCCCTACGAAATCAACATGAAGTACGCGAAGAACCACAATGAGTTCTTCTATCCCTTCAGCAGCACCATCGAGTTCCGCTTCGGCGCTCGTGGCAACATGCCTCCTTGCGACGTCATCTGGTACGACGGCACGGACAACCTGCCCCCATTGCCCGAAGGATATGGCGAGAGTAAGTTGGCCGACGGCATCCCCGCAAGCGGTCAGGGCGAATACACGAAGCAGAAGCTCAACCCAGGTAAGATTATCTACGGACGCGACCTTACCTTCAAGGGAGCCAGCCACGGCAGCACGCTCGAGATTATCCCGAAGGAGAAGGCAGAAGCCATGAAGGACAAACTGCCCGAGGTTCCCAAGAGCCCGAGCAACCATTATGTCAACTTCCTGCGTGCCTGCAAGGGAGAAGAGAAGACGCGTTCTCCGTTCCAGATTGCAGGTGTGCTGTGCCAGGTCTTCTGCCTCGGTGTCATCGCCCAGCGCCTGAACACCCAGCTCTTCTTCGATCCAAGGACAAAGAAGTTCACCAACAACGAGTTCGCCAACGCTATGCTCAGCGGCATGCCTCCTCGCAGAGGATGGGAAGAGTTCTATAAGATTGACTAAACAAGGACATTCTAGGACATCCTAGGAAAGCCTAGGACTTCCTAGGGCCTCCTATAAATAAACAAACACAATGAAAAAGATAGTATTAGCTATGATGATGCTGGCCATTCTGCCTGCATCTGCAAAAGTAAAGAAAGTAGTAGAACAGCCTGCTCCCGTGCCAACGACTGATAACGTGCTCACAGAACAGGAGCAGCGCGAAGGCTGGAAACTCCTTTGGGACGGCAAGACAACCAATGGCTGGCGCGGTGCAAAGCTGCAGACCTTCCCCCAAAAGGGATGGCGCATCGAGGACGGTGTGCTCAAGGTCGAGAAAGCCAATGGCGCCGAGAGCGGCAATGGCGGCGACATCGTGACCGACAAGATCTACCACAACTTCATCCTCAAGGTTGATTTCAAGATTACCGAGGGCGCCAACAGCGGCATCAAGTACTTCGTCGATCCCGACATGAACCAGGGCGAAGGCAGTGCCATCGGCTGCGAGTTCCAGGTGCTCGACGACCTGCGTCATCCCGATGCCAAGCTTGGCGTGAAGGGCAATCGCAAGCTCGGCTCGCTCTATGACCTCATCCCCGCTCCCGAGCAGAAGCCTTTCGACATCACTGCATGGAACACCGCCATGGTCATCGTGAAGGGTAACCATGTAGAGCACTGGCTCAATGGCGTGAAGCTGCTTGAGTACGAGCGCAACACCCAAGAGTGGAATGCACTCGTGGCCTACAGCAAGTATAAGAACTGGCCCGACTTCGGCAATCGCGACGGCCGCATCCTCCTGCAGGACCACGGCGACGAGGTTTGGTACAAGAACGTAAAGATTAAGGAACTGTAATACTAGGTTTCCTAAGAAAGCCTAGGACATCCTAAAAAGCAAAACACAATGAAGAAACTCATTCTGGCAACCATTGCCGCACTCCTTTGCGTAAGCACTTACGCCATAGACGACCCTGTGCAGTACGTTAATCCGCTCGTCGGCTCACACTCCACAGGCGGACTCTCCACAGGTAATACCTATCCCGCCATCGCCGTGCCTTGGGGCATGAACTTCTGGACGCCTCAGACAGGCAAGATGGGCAACGGATGGTGCTATACCTATGATGCCGAGAAGATACGCGGCTTCAAGCAGACTCACCAGCCAAGTCCTTGGATGAACGACTATGCAATGTTCAACATCATGCCCGAATGCGGCGAGGCTCCCATCTATGACGAGGACCGTCGCGCCAGTTGGTTCAGCCACAAGGCAGAGGTCAGCAAGCCACACTACTACAAGGTGTATCTTGCCGACTACGACATCACGACCGAGATAGCTCCCACCAATCGTGCTGCCATCTTCCGCTTTACCATGCCCGAGGGCAAGAGTTTCGTCATTGTCGATGCCTTCGACCGCGGCTCTTACGTCAAGGTAATCCCTGGCGAGAACAAGGTAGTGGGCTATACCACACGCAACAGCGGAGGCGTTCCCCGCAACTTCAAGAACTACTTCGTCCTGCAGTTCGACCGTCCTTTCACTTACACCTCAACAGCAGATGAAGGCAAGGAGAGTAAGGACCTCGAGATGAAGAGCAAGCACGCAGCTGCAGCTGTGGGCTTCCAGACAAAGCGCGGCGAACAGATCAACGTGCGTGTGGCCAGTTCCTTCATCAGCATCGAGCAGGCAGAACAGAACCTCAAGGAACTTGGCAATAAGAGTCTGGAGGAAGTTTCCGAGGCTGGCCGTCAGGAATGGAACAAGGTGCTGAGTGTCATCGATGTGGACGACAACAGCGATGTCGATAGGCTTCGTACCTTCTACAGCTGCCTCTATCGCAGCACCCTTTTCCCTCGCAGCTTCTTCGAGATTAATGCGAAGGGCGAGGTCGTGCACTACAGTCCCTACAACGGCGAGGTGCTGCCGGGCTATCTCTTTGCCGACACAGGCTTCTGGGACACCTTCCGCGCCCTCTTCCCACTGGTCAATCTGATGTACCCCAGTATGAGCCAGAAGATGCAGGAAGGCTGGGCGAATGCTTACAAAGAGAGTGGCTTCCTGCCCGAATGGAGTGCGCCGGGTCATCGTGCATGCATGGTGGGCAACAACTCCGCAAGTGTAGTGGCCGACGCTTACCTCAAGGGCATCCGCGGCTATGATATTGACGCACTTTGGGATGCAGTGAAGCATGGCGCTAATGCCGACCTGCCTCGCACGACAAGCGGCCGTAAGCAGTGGCAGACCTACAACAAGTTGGGCTATGTTCCCTATGACAGCATCAATGAGAGCGCAGCTCGTACCCTCGAGTATGCTTTCGATGACTGGAGCATCTACAAGCTCGGTCAGGCACTCGGCAAGCCAGAGAAGGAAATCAAGGTCTATGCCGAGCATGCCTTTAACTACAAGAATCTCTTCGACAAGAGCCATAACCTGATGCGCGGCAAGCTGGCCAATGGCGAGTGGGCGCCCAACTTCAATCCCTTCAAGTGGGGCGATGCTTTCACAGAAGGCAATAGTTGGCACTACTCTTGGAGCGTGTTCCATGATCCACAGGGCCTTATCGACCTCATGGGAGGCAACGATGTCTTCAACCAGATGCTGGACAGTGTGTTCATTCTGCCTCCCATCTTCGACGACAGCTACTATGGCGGCGTCATCCACGAGATACGCGAGATGCAGATTATGAATATGGGTAACTATGCCCACGGCAATCAGCCCATCCAGCACATGATATATATGTACGCGTACAGTGGTCAGCCTTGGAAGACACAGTACTGGCTTCGTGAGACCATGAATCGTATGTATAATGCTCATGCCGATGGCTATTGTGGTGACGAAGACAATGGACAGACATCCGCCTGGTATATCTTCACGGCGATGGGCTTCTATCCCGTCTGCCCCGGCAGCGGCGAGTATGTGCTTGGTGCGCCTTACTTCAAGAAGATGACACTCCATCTCGAGAATGGCAAGCAGGTGGTCATCACTGCTCCTCAGCAGAGCGACGTGAACCGCTATGTAGGCACTCTCAAGGTCAACGGTGCAGAGTATGGCCATGAAGATGGACTACACCATGCAGTCGCAGCCCAACCAGCAGCGCGGCACGTCGGCCGATGCAGCACCTTATTCCTTCAGCAAGGAATATAAGCCTGCGGCAAAGGGTAAGAAAAAGAAATAAGGCCAATGACCTTAAGGTTTTAGGGTCACTAAAAAGCAATAACTATGAGAAAGCTTCTCCTCCTCTCCATGCTGGCATGCGTGGGCTATGCCAGTGCTCAGGTTGCTGTCACCTACGACGATGAGGCACAGTGGAAGGCTTATGATGACTTTAACAACGCGTTCCTTGACAAGACACGCAACATTTATAAGGCCGACACCAAGCAGCCCAATGCCGACCACCGCGGCAATGGCTATCGTGATAACGATGTCAGCGGTTGTGCTGCCGCTATCTGGTGCCAGGCTATCATGTATGACATGGTCATCAATGCCTACAATCGTGCCATACTTGAGGGTGACCGGACACGCGCGAATAAATACAAGAGGCTACATAACAGCATTTATAATGGCGAGAAGGCGCACTATGTGAACTTCGACTTCGACAATCCTAACACGAACAACGGCTGGTTTGTCTATGACGATATCATGTGGTGGACGTGTGCATTGGCACGTGCCTACGAGGCCTTCGGCTCGAATGCTTACCTCAACTATTCCGAGAAGAGTTTCTGCCGCGTGTGGTATGGCTCGGAAGCGGTGGGCGACGATGGCTCGTATGCCGACCCTGCGCGTTTCCCTGGAGCATCAGGAGGAGGCATGTTCTGGGAATGGCAGCCCATCGCTCATGCCAATCCTCATAAGGCTGGCGACTTCCGCTCGGCATGCATCAACTTCCCGACAGTCATTGCGGCCTGCTTGCTTCACCGCTTAGTGCCAGAGGGGAGGACTCCACCCACTGAAGCCCGTCCCACTCGACAGACCAAGGAGTGGTACCTCGAGAAGGCGAAGGAGATATATGCTTGGGCAGATGGGACTCTTGTCCGCAAGACAACGAGCGGTGGTATGGCACTTGGACAGGTGGCTGACGGCATTCATGGCGGCGGCCCTGAGTACTCCGACCACCTCTATAATCAGGCCACCTACATCGGTGCCAGCTGCTTGCTTTACCTGCTGACGCACGAACAGGCGTATCTGACAAATGCCCAGAGAGGTGCCAACTATGTGATGAACAAGATGTGCACCAGCAGTATCCTCAAGTACGAGAACGGATACGAACAGGGCATCTATACGGCTATCTATGCTCAGTATATGAAGTTGCTCATCTACGATTGCGGTTTGAGTGATACATGGGTGAATAGATATATGGGGCACATCCGCAGAAACATCCAGAAGGCTTATACCAATATGGATACGACGCGAGGCATCCAGAAGGGTAACTTTGCTCAGGCCACTGCATCGACCGATGTTGTGGAGAGCTACGGAGCCAGCGGTATGCCAGCCCTCATGCTGATGTTCCCCGCTCGTGATATGGATGCGACTCCCGTCGAGAGTGTCAATGAAGACGAGTGCAACATCCCCTCCGACGTCTATACCCCTGACGGGAGACTGGTCATGAGGGATGCTACGGAGGAGCAGGTGCATGAGCTCGACAGCGGCCTCTACATCTTTCAGCGCAAGAAGATTCTGGTTAAATAAAAATCCCCTTAGGGAGGAGTGCTAAATCCCCTATAGGGGAGTGAGCATTCCCCTATAGGGCGTTGGCTCTTCCCCTATAGGGGGATGAAAGACACATTATGTTATGAAGAAAACCTTATTGTATTTGCTGGCGGCCATCGCCCTGCCAATCGTACTCGCATATATCGGTATGCGTGTCGTTAATTACTTCCAGAACCGTCCTTCCTGTCCAGAGGAAGACTCCAGCCAGTTCGTTACGCTGACCGACGCTGTGCCCGACGCCATCCTGGAAATCAGGTACTTCAGCACATACAACTTCGTCGGAGCACGCATCGACGGCTACCTCGAGCCCACGGCTCTGCTGACGCGCAAGGCTGCAGACAGTCTCAGGGCAGTCAGCGAAGAGTTAAAGGCCTTAGGCTATCGCTTGAAGATTTACGACGCTTATCGTCCTCAGCAGGCCGTCGACCACTTCTGGCGCTGGGCAGAAAACATTCCGGACACCCTGATGCGGCAGTTCTTCTATCCCGACCTGGACAAGAGCGTGCTCTTCGAGAGGGAGTATATTTGTGCCAAGAGTGGGCATACGCGAGGTTCTACAGTTGACCTCACGCTCTTCGACATGCGGACGGAAAAGGAGGTGGATATGGGCGGAACGTTCGATTGGTTCGGTCCCGAGAGCCATCCCGACTTCTGTGGCAACCCCGAGACTCAGGAATTCACGGGCGACAACAGCGAGAGCCCCGTCGGTCGCAGCATTACGCCCGAGCAGTTCTGCAACCGTATGATTCTTCGCGAGGCCATGATGCGTCACGGCTTCAAGCCGTTCCCCACGGAATGGTGGCACTTCACGCTAGCCGACGAACCCTTCCCCGATACCTACTTCAACTTCCCGGTACGGCAGTTGGAGAATTGAAAAGATATAAAATTGAAAAGGTGAAAGACTGAATCAACAGTTTTTCACCTTTTTACTTTTTTACCTATTCACCTTTTCATAAGCAGCCCGCCGACGGTACCGATGCAGACGCCGATGGTGTTGGCGGCAAAGTCGAGCCATTCGCCGCTGCGGCAAGTGGTCAGATACAGCTGTGCCAATTCCATCAGCCCGCCAAATGCGATGGGTGCCAGGAAAGCATAAAGCACCAACTTCTGCGCGTTCCATTGGCTGTGCGAGCGTCGGTATTCGAACCAGATGATGAGCGTCAGCACGCCGTACATCACCATGTGTGTCCATTTGTCGGCAAGCGGAACATTCACATCGACCTTCATATCCGGTATGGGCAACAGCGAGAGCAACACGATGCAGGCTGCCACGAGAAGTGCGATAGGGTAGCGGCGTAGGTATTTGTGTAGCATATAACGACTCTTTTTCCGTATTTTGCTGCAAATGTACGGCTTTTTTATGTATATTTGCAACGAATTTAGAGAAAAATACAGCCATATGCAATCAGGTAACGCATCAAGAGGAAGTTTCGGAAGCCAGCTGGGAGTCATATTGGCGGCGGCAGGTTCAGCTGTCGGTTTGGGCAACATCTGGCGCTTCCCCACCGAGGTGGGAAAGGGCGGCGGGGCTGCTTTCATCCTCATCTATCTGGGATTCATCTTCCTGATTGCCATGCCGGTCATGATAAGCGAGTTCGTTATCGGACGCTCCGCACGCAGCAACGCCATCGGAGCCTTCCAGAAGCTTGCGCCCGGCAAGCTATGGGTGGCAGCCGGCATCATGGGTGTGCTGGGCGGATTCCTTGTGCTGTCTTTCTATTCTGTGGTAGCCGGATGGACCCTTCACTACACCATACAATCGGCTCTCGGTCAGTTGCAGGGACTACAGACTGCAGACAACGGACAACAGCCTGCTGACTTTGCGGCCGCTTTCAACGCGTTTGTTTCCGACCCGTTGCAGCCCATCCTATACGTTGCAGTGTTCCTCCTCTTGACGCACCTCGTCGTGGCCCGAGGCATTCGGCACGGCATCGAGCGATACTCGAAACTCATGATGCCCATGCTTCTCGCGATAATCGTGCTCCTGGTCTGCTTCTCGTTGATGATGCCAGGCGCAAGCGAAGGCATCCGCTTCCTGCTGAAACCCGACCTGAGCAAGGTTACGCCCGAAGTCATACTTGGGGCCATGGGCCAAGCCTTCTTTTCGCTGAGCGTCGGCTTGGGTTGCCTGGTGACCTACGCATCCTATTTCAACAACGAAACAAGACTGGTGAGTTCGGCCATGAACGTCTGCATCATCGATACGATGGTTGCCGTGCTGAGCGGATTCATCATATTCCCCACGGTGTTTAGCGTAGGCATAGCGCCCGACGCAGGCCCCGGCCTCGTCTTCATCACCCTGCCGAACGTCTTCCTGCTCACTTTCGGAGATATGCCCGTCGCGGGTTACATCTTCTCGCTCCTCTTTTATGTCTTGCTCCTGCTGGCAGCTTTGACGAGCAGCATAAGCATGCACGAGATCTGCACCGCCTTCATTTCCGAGCACTTCAGCCACAGCAGGAAGCGCGCTGCAGCCATCGTCACCATCGTCTGCCTCGTGCTGGGCAGCTTCTGTTCGCTGTCCTTCGGACCTTGGCAGGAAGTGACCATCTTCGGTCGCGGCTTCTTTGATTTGTTCGACTATACAGTCACGAAGTTCCTGATGCCTTTGGGCGGACTGCTGATAACTATGTTTGTCGGCTGGTGGCTCGACAGGAAACTCGTCGATGCGCAGTTGACCAACGACGGCAGCATCTCGATTCGTGCGATGAAACCGCTGCTTTTCCTCATCCGTTGGGTTGCCCCCATCGGCATACTCGTCATATTCGTGAACGAACTTTTCCCGCTCTTCATGAAGTGAGCAGCAGACGAAACGAGATAATTATGAATTATGAATTAAGAATTATGAATTGAAACGACGTGGAAACAAGGCATAATTTTGGCAGCAAGTTGGGAGCCGTGTTGGCATCCGCAGGCTCGGCCGTCGGTTTGGGCAACGTGTGGCGTTTCCCGACGGAGGTCGGCAACAATGGCGGCGCGGCGTTCATCTTCATCTATCTCATCTGCATTGCCGTGATTGGCATCCCTGTCATGATGAGCGAGTTCCTCATTGGCCGGCACACACATGCCAACACGATCTCGGCCTTTGCCAAGCTCGCGCCGGGCAAGTGGTGGCGCATCGAGGGCATTGCCGGCGTGTTTGTCGCGTTCATGATACTGAGCTATTACATCGTCATCAGCGGTTGGACGCTCTTCTACCTCATTGAGAGTGTGGCCGGCAGGCTGCAGGCGGACCGCGATTACAGCGATGTCTTCAATGGTTTCGTCAGCGACCCTTGGATGCCGATACTGGCAGGAGTGGCTTTCATGGCGTTGACGCATTTCATCATAGCCAGGGGAGTTCAGTCCGGCATCGAGCGTTTCTCGAAGATTATGATGCCCTTGCTGCTCCTCATCATCGGTATTCTCGTGGTCTGTTCCTTCAGTATGCCGGGCTCTTCGCAAGGCTTGAAGTTCCTGCTTAAGCCAGACTTCTCGAAGCTGACGGCTAGTGTGATACTCAGCGCGGTTGGTCAAGCCTTCTTCTCCCTCAGCCTTGCGATGGGCTGCCTCTGTACCTATGCATCTTATTTCCGAGCCGACACCAGGTTGCCCAAGACGGCTGTTGGCGTCAGCGTCATCGATACGATAGTCGCCATCCTTGCCGGCTTCATCATCTTCCCCGCAGTGTTCAGCGTCGAGGAGGTCAGCGTGGATGCCGGTCCGGGCTTGGTCTTCATCACACTTCCCAGCGTGTTCAACATCGCATTCAGTCATTTGCCTTGGCTCGGATACATCTTCTCGAGCTTCTTCTACCTGTTGCTCTTGCTGGCGGCACTCACCAGTGCAATGTCTTTGCACGAGAGTGTGACGGCTTACGTCTTGGAGGCTTTCCACATCTCGCGCAAGAAAGCAGCCATCGCGGTGTCCGTCGCTTGCATGACACTTGGCGTTGCCTGCTCGCTCTCCTTCGGCATCTGGAGCGACGTGACGCTCTTCGGCTTGAACATCTTCGAGCTGTTCGACTTCACAGCCTCTAAGATCATCCTTCCCATAGGCGGCATCATCATCTGCCTCTTCACGGGTTGGTATCTGGACAGGAAGCTTGTGGAGAACGAGTTGACGAACGGCGGCACCATTCGCTTCCGCCTGTTCCGACTCTATTACTTCATCATCCGATACGTCGCACCGCTCGCCATCGCAGCAGTCTTCCTGCAGGAAATCCTCTCATGAAACGCTTGCCCACACTCACCAACGCACAGCGTCGGGCCCTGCTCGTCATCGAATGGGTACTGCTGATAGGGATAATCGTCTATTCCGTCATGCAATGGAAGAAGCCTTCAGAGCCCACAAAGCAGGTCGAAACGAATAGAGAGTGGTATGGAAAGCCAGTAAAATCAATCACATACGCAGAAAAAGAGCGTCAGGTAGAGTCCTTCCCCTTCGACCCCAACACGGCAGACTCTACTACTTTATTGCGCTTGGGACTCTCTCCTTGGCAGGTCCGCAGCATTTATCGCTACCGAGCCAAGCTTGGGCGATACCATACGCCGGAAGATTTCATGCGGGTTCCCAATATGACCAACGAGCAATGGGAGCGCCTGAAGCCTTGTATAAGAATTGCGAAAGAGTTCCAATATGTGCAGCCTGAACCGCGAAAGTCTTACCAAGAAGATGCCTCTCCAGAGCAATTGACTGCAGAAATCAGGGAAATCAGAAGGGATTCTCTACCCAGACAAGAGAAGATAGCGTTCGGCCAGACCATCGACATCAACACGGCCGACACTTCGCAGCTGAAGATGATTCCAGGCATCGCATCCAAACGAGCCGCCCGAATCGTGGCTTACAGAAGGCAGCTTGGCGGATTTGTCAACGTCGAGCAGGCCATGGAAGCCATCGAGTTGCCCGATTCCGTGCTGAAGTACATGAGCGTTTCGCCAGTCGAAATCAGAAAGATAAACGTCAACAAACTCTCAGTTCAGCAGTTGATGAAGCATCCGTACCTCAATTTCTATCAAGCCAAAGCCATCTTCGAGCACCGTCGTAACAAGGGTGATTTGCACTCGCTCGACGAGCTCTCGCGCCTCGAAGGCTTCCGAAGCACCGACCTCGACAGGCTTCGTCACTACATCACCTTCGAGTAGTGGAACAAATCGACGTGCCGCTTTGGGCAAATCGACGTACCTTGTTGGGCAAATCGACGTACCTTGTTGAGCAAATCGACGTACCTTGTTGAGCAATTCGACGTGCCGTGTTTACGAACTTAGCTATTTGGCCAGCTTGATGACGCTCCCGTCAGGACGACGCATAATGAGCAGGCCGTTCTGACGGGATAAACCAAAAGGGAGCATGCGTCCTTGCAAGTCGTAGAGGGTGACAGTCCCCTCTTCCCTCTTACTTCTTACATCTTCCCTCATCGAGGTCGCTTCGTCTTTCGCATCGATGCGTTGCAGGCGGAAATGGTCCACCTTGAACCAACCGTGACTGTCGTTTGTGGAGCGTGTTCCGTCGGCCTTGAAGTTGCTTGAGCGGATGCCGATTTTCAAGCTCTCGCCAGCCTTGAGGGTCACCATGACAGCCATCGGATGCAAGGTCATCTTGCCAGAGCCGGAAGGCCCGTAGCCTGCGAAGGTGTTCGTCTCGCCCGACGTGAGCATTGAGGCTGTGTAGTCGCTCTCCTTGCCGTAGTATTGCACGTTCTTGTTGGCGAAGAGTCGGCAGTTTGCCAGCTTGTCTTTCTGAGTGCCGAGCAAGCATGTGACGAGGTATGTGCCTGCCCCAAGCTTGCTGGCAGGAATGGTTTGCGAGAGTTCATACACGTTTGGCATGGGCTTTGCACTTGCCCAATAAATATTTATGCCGTAGAGGTGCTTGGCATCCTGGTTGATGCCCCAGGAATTTCCGTTCATCGTTCCGGTCGCCGTCCAACCCTTGGGTACACCACGCGTCAGGCTGCCTTGAGCGTTGAGGTTGCCGCTGTTGCCATACTCGAAGTCGGGATTCGTCAGTAGGTCCGTAAGGTCTTCGCCTCCGGCACTGAATGGAATGCTCGCCACAGCACTGATACAGAGGCCGGGATCCATGAAGCTGACTCGAACGCTCACCGTCTTGTCCTCCGTGCTCGTGTAGTGAACGGAGGCGGGGAAATAGCCGAGGGCAACGGTTTCGTCCCATGTGTCGGTCATGGCCGAGCACTTGATGGAGATGACCTGTGCCGTTTGTCCATCGACGGAGATGCCTGCGCGTAGGTCGTAGGTTGTGTTGATGGGGAAGGTCGGCAGGCAACGAACCTGTATGACGTTGAGGCCTTTCCTCACTGGCACAGTATATTCGGCGTAAGGAGCGCTGCCAGCAGTGGTGTAGGCCCGCATGTCGAGGGGCCAGACGGTTGCTGTCGTGCCACGAATGCCCAAGCCTTCAAGGGTCGTCACAGTAGCGGAGGCACTCGTATAACTACCTCCGGCCACGATTGTTATGTTGGGTTCCAAGAGCGTGCTCTGCTGTTCCGCCACATCACTCGACGTGGCAACTGCCGGCATCAAGTGTTGGCTCCAGTTGTTAGGCTTGTAGCTCATCATGCCGCTCCACTTGCCGCTGGCGATGCCGTTGTTGTATTTATTGGTGAGCGTAACGATTTCGTCGAAGGCATTCTGTGCTTTCTGTGCATAGTCGAGCGCTTTCTCGCCTTGTCCAGCCCAAGCATAAACGAAGCTCTGACGAGCGCGAAGCAGCTTGATGTTCTGGTCTGCGCATGCACAAACGGGGTACTCGATGAGCTCATAATACGCGTTGCGAAGTGCCGATGGGATGCGTGAACGAAGTGCCACAGCCTTCTGATAGAGATCCTGATACTCGGCGATTCGAGCATCGACCTGTTCGTTGGAATGGTCGAAGTGACACAGCTGGACATGCTCCGGCTTGGCTGCAATGCCGAGGCGATAGTATGCCATCTTTATCTCATTGATGTCGTCGGCATATTCCTCGCCAAAGGTTCGTGCCGCCCAGTCGTGTGTGTAGAGGTGGGCACGCTGGGGTGTCCAGCTGTTTATGTCCCAGGCCAGGTCCATGCAGAACTCCAGTTCTTCCTCAGCAGGCTTGATGTCGCCCACATTAATTATCCATTGGTCGCGCACGCCTTGGTCATAGGCTTTGCTGAGTTCATAGCTGCATAAGGAGGGCGATATGGTGCTGAGCCAAAGGTAAGATGCTGGGCTTCCCCAATAAGAGAGATGATAATAGACTGCATTGCCGCCAGAACGGGCTTGCTCGGCAGGTTTGGGCATCTGGCGAATGTAGCCGTGATTGTCGTCCACCCACATCAGTGTGACGTCCTCGGGCACTTGCAGACCTGCATTATAAGCGTCGAGCACCTCCTTGTAGGGAATGAATATCTGCGGGATGGTAGTAGGGTCGCCAATGCTATCGGCAAGGAGTTGGCGCTGATAGGCAATGATGTCGGTCAGGGCGGCTACTCTTTCGGCCGTTGAACTGTAGCCGTTGATGCCTGTATCGTGTACGCCTCGCATGCCGAGGGTGTATATGGCGTTCTTTCCACGGCTTTCGCCCACGCGCTCAGCCCAGTAGCGTTTGACCATCTCCCTGTTAGTCTTCCAGTTCCAGTCGTCGTTGTAGTGGCCGCCGTAACGGTTCCATTCCCATTCGTTATCGCGCAACATCTGCTCGCAATGGCTGGAGCCCATGTAGATGTCGTACTTCATGATGAGCGGGATGTTAGTCTTCAAGTCCCAGAAAGCACGGCTGCAAGCGTGCATGGCGGGCCATAGCGTGTTGGCTCTAAGGCGCAACAACAGTTCCATAATAGCGGCGTAGGTCTTTGGGCCGATGTTCTTCACGGAAGCATCTTCCATCTTGTTCTTTGCCCAAGGCTGCAAGCCGAAGTCCTCGTCGTTGAGGAAGATGCCTCGGAACTTGACGGAAGGTGTGCTGGAAACATATCTGCCTGGCGTCACATAGAGTTGTGTCTTGGTGGTTGGAGTGACGTCGGCCCACCAAATCCAAGGCGAAACGCCCATCATGCGGCTGAGGTGGAACATGCCGTAAGCTGTGCTCCTTGGCTGAGAACCAAAGATGACGAGTGCTCGCTCCACGCCTTCCATGGGATTGTCAATGACCTGCATGCCAAAAACTTCCCATTTGCCTCGGACGCCGCTCACGTCCAGTTTGCCATTGGCTATGAGTTGGTCGATGTGGCTCGACTGCCCGATGGTGCCCACGATGATGGGATTCTTGAGCGACGTGGGCTCGGTCTTGTACTTTTGGAACGTCTTTTTCGTGACTGCCTTCAGGTCCGAGAGGAGACAATCGGTTACCGTCGTCACCACCTCTGCATCGTTGGCGTCATAGAGCACGATGCATTTGTCGGAAAATACGGAACCGGCTATGGTGAAACAACCATCGACGGGCGAGGTCACGACCTGCAGCTCGTCGGACTTAGCTGCAAGTGCGAAGAGCATAAGCAGCATGGAAAGGAGTGATTTCGATTTCATGATTCTTATTGTTTATGTGTGTTATTTTCTTATGATAAGCTTTTTTCGTCCATCTTTGATATAGATGCCGCTGGGTAATCTGCCATTTGTTATAATACGACCTCGCAAGTCGTAAACGGCTCCCTCTCTTGCTTTCGACAGAGGGTTCTTTATGCTTGTTGGGTCTTCTGCATCGATGCGTTGGATGCGGAAGTGGTCCACCTTGAAGCATCCATGGTTGTTGCTGGTGACGCGTGAGCCGTCGGCTCTATGGTTGCTGGTGCGGATGCCGAGACTCAGGTCTTCTCCTTCGGTAACGGTCACAATGACTTCCATGGGCTTGAGAATCATCCTGCCATCGCCCGAACCGACATAGCTGGCAAAAGTTTGCGTTTCGCCAGAGGTGAAGACGCTTGACACATAATCGCTCTCCTTGCCGTAGTATTGAACCTTGTCATTGGCGAAGAGACGGCAGGTGCCTAGTTTGTCCTTGAGTACACCCAGCAGACAACTGACCAGGTATGTGCCGGGTTCTATCTTGCTGGCTGGAATGGTTTGTGAGAACTCATAGACTTCGGGCATAGGTGTGCTTGTTGCCCAATAGGTGTTGATGCCGTATATCTGTTTGGCATCCTGGTTGACGCCCCACGAGTTGCCTTTCATCTTGCCAGTCGCTGTCCAGCCTTTAGGCACGCCTCGCCCTATATTGCCTTGTGGGTTGAGTGCTCCCGAGGAGTTGTATTCGAAGTCTGCATTCGTTAGAAGAGTTGTTGTTAAGTCTTCTGCATCGCTTCCGAATGGAATGCTTGCCATGGCACACACGGTGGAGCCTGGGTCCATGAAATAGACGCGAACGGGCACCGTCTGGTCCTTCATGCTGGTGTAATGTACGGCAGCACGCATGTATCCTTGCACGACGGTTTCGTCCCAAGGGGTGGTCATTGCTGTTGTCTTTACAGAGAGGACAGAGGGCGTTTTGCCATCAACCGAGATGCCGACTCTCAGGTCGTATGTCGTGTTGAGTGGGAAGGTCGGGAGGCAGCGCACCTGTATGACGTTGAGTCCTTTTTGCACGGGTATTGAGTATTCTGCGTAAGGTGCCTGTGAACAAGAAGTATAGGCAGTCAGATCTAAGGGCCAGACGGTTGCTGTGCTTCCGGCAAGACCTAATCCCGTCAGGCTGACCACGCTGCTGCTTGCACTACTGTAGCTGCCTCCAGGGAGAATTGTGATGTCCGGTTGGACGATGGTGCTTTCGGTTTCGGACACGTCGGCTGCCGAGGCGACAGACGGCATCAGGTGCTGGCTCATGTTGTTCGGCTTGTAGCTCATCATGTAGTTCCATTTGCCTCCGGCTATGCCAGTGTTGAACTTGTCGGTCATCGTGACAATCTCGTCGAAGGCCGCTTGTGCGGCAGCCGAATATGAGAGTGCCTTCTCGCCTTGTCCTGCCCAGGCATAGACGAAACTCTGTCGTCCTCTGAGAATTTTGATGTTCTGGTCGGCACAACCACGGACGGGATATTCGATGAGTTCGTAGTAGGCATTACTGAGAGAGGAAGGGATACGAGAGCGCAGCGCCACTACCTTATTATATATGTCTTGATACTCGGCGATGCGAGCATCTATTTGTGCGTTGGAGTGGTCGAAGTAGCAGAGGTGAACGTGCTCCGGCTTGGCGGCGATGCCAAGACGGTAGTAAGCCATCTTTATCTCACTGATTTCGTCGGCATACTCTTCTCCAAAGGTTCTCGCTGCCCATGCCCGAGTGTATTTGTGTGCTTTCTCTGGGGGCCAGCTGTTGATATCCCAGGCCAGGTCCATGCAGAACTCCAGTTCTTCTTCGGCAGGTTTGATGTCGCCCACATTGATGATCCATTGGTTTCGCATGCCTTGGCTATAGGCTTTGCTCAATTCGTAGCTGCAAAGCGAGGGCGAGATGGTGCTGAGCCAGAGATAACCGGCAGGCGTGCCCCAATATGAGAGGTGGTAGTATATGGCGTTGCCGCCCGAACGGGCCTGCTCTTCTGGTGTTGGCATCTGACGTATGTAGCCGTGATTGTCGTCGACCCACATCAGCGTGACGTCCTCGGGTATTTGCAGACCGGCATTGTATGCAGTGAGTACTTCCTTGTAGGGGATGAAGATTTGTGGCACGGTTGTTGGGTCGCCGATGCTGTCTGCGATGAGTTGTCGCTGGTGTGCAATGATGTCGGTCAGCGCGGCGACCTTCTCCTCGAGGGTGTTGTAACCGTTCATTCCAGCGTCGTGTACGGCTCGCATGCCCAGCGTATAGATGCCGTTTCTGTCTTTACTTTCGCTGATGCGAGCAGCCCAGTAGCGCATAATCATCTCTTTGTTCGAATGCCAAACCCAGTCCTCGTCGCGATGACCTCCAAAGCGTTCCCACTCGTATTCATTGTTGCAGAGCATCTGTTCGCAGTGGCTGGAGCCCATGTAGATGTCGTACTTCATGATGAGGGGGATGTTCGTCTTCTCATACCAGAACGCTCTTGAGCCCGGGTGCATTGCCGGCCAAAGGGTATTCGCCCTGAGGCGGAGCAGAAGTTCCATGATGACGGCGTAGGTCTTAGGACCGAAGTTGCCCAGTTCCGTGTCGAGGTTTCTTGCTCCCCAGGGTCGTAAGCCCCAGTCCTCGTCGTTCACAAAAATGCCACGAAACTTGACTGAAGGTGAACCGAAGACACGTCTGCCAGGCGTCACGTAGAGCTTCGTCTTCTTGGCAGGTGTGACGTCTGCCCACCATATCCACGGCGAGACACCCGCCATACGGCTGAGTTCGAACATTCCATAAGCTGTTGCGCGAGGTTGCGAGCCGAAGATGACGAGTGCTTTTGCCACGCCTTCCATGGGATTGTCAATAACTTGCATGCCAAAGGCTTCCCATTTGCCTTCGACGTCGCTCACGTCTATCTTGCCTTGTGCAATGAGCTGATCGATGTGACTCGACTGCCCGATAGTGCCCACGATGATGGGGTTCTTGAGCGTTGTGGGCTCCGTCTTGTACTTCTGGAACGTCTTTCCTGTTACCGCTTTCAGGTCTGAGAGGAGGCAGTCGGCTACTGTGGTCACCACTTCAGCATCGTTGGCATCGTAGAGGACGATGGCCTTGTCGGCAGTTGTGGCTCCTGCAATGGAAAAACAGCCATCGACTGGGGTGGTCACAACCTCCAGCTCGTCGGCTTTCATCGTCAGCGAAGTGAGTTGCAGGAAAAGGGCAATCAGGAGGATGAATCTTGTCTTCATGCTCAGAATGGTTTGATGTGTTCTTTGCTGCAAAGATACACATTATTCATTATAATAGTACAATTTTTGCCAAGAAAAACACAGAAATTGCACTATTTTGCAGGCTGGTTGTGTATTTTGGTATGATAAGTGGATAGACGGAGCGTGTTTCGTTAAAAAATTAGGCACGTCTAATTAGCAAACTAGACGTGTCTAAATGGCAAACTAGACGTGCCTAGTTGAGCAACTAGGCATGCTATGTTTTTCTACTAGGGCACGAGCATCGAGCTGTCACCATAGCTGAGGAAGCGGAAGTCGTGGCTGAGGGCGTAGTCATAGACGTCGTGCCAAGCATCACCAATAAAGGCGCTGACGAGCAGCAGCAGTGTGCTCTGCGGCTGGTGGAAGTTGGTTATCATGCGACGTACGATGTGATACTTGTAGCCAGGGGCAATAATGATTTGTGTGCTGGAGTGGATCACCTCCTCGCCTCGCTCGTCCATGTACCGGAGTAGGGCAGTGAGAGCCTCTATTGTCGAGAGCGAGTTGTCGTACTCATATGGCATCCACTGGGGAACGTGAAGTGATTGACAATTTGACAATTTACAATTTACGATTTCGTCCCGCCCGTCATTCTTCATTCTTAATTCTTCATTCTTCATTTGCCATGCCAGCACTCCCATATAATACAGGCTTTCGAGGGTGCGGACGCTGGTGGTTCCTACGGCAATTGCCTCGCCATTATGAGCCAAGATTCGCTCGATGGTGTGGCGATGGACGGCAATGTGTTCGGTGTGCATATCGTGCCCGCCGATGTCTTCACTCTTGACGGGTCGGAATGTTCCGGCGCCCACATGAAGCGTCACTTCTTCTCGCTCGATGCCTTTCGCATCGATGTCAGCCAGAACGCGCTTCGTGAAATGCAGTCCTGCAGTAGGAGCCGCTACCGAACCCTTTATCTTGGAATAGACCGTTTGGTAGGTTGTCTTGTCGCTCTCCTCAGTCTTCCTGTTGAGATATGGCGGGATGGGAAGTTCTCCGACGGTATCGATAACTTCGGCGAAAGTCAGGTTAGCGTCCCAATTGAACCTGATTTCCTGGCTCGTGCCATGTGTTCCAATGCGCTCCGCCGTGAGTTTGAATTTTGAATTTTGAATTTTGAATTCCCTTGTCAAGGCTCCTTCCTTCCACTTCTTCGAGTTGCCCACGAGGCAATACCACGAGCAACTTCCCTTTCTGGCGAAGTTCTCCTGATACTCCACAGGGTTGGCCGGCTCCAGAAGGAATATTTCGATGAGGGCCCCAAGGCATTGACTATTTGACGATTTGCTATTTGCGATTTCCTCTGCACGAAGGTCTCCCCCTAAAGGGGGCTGGGGAGGCTTCTTCCTGAAATGCAGTCTCGCCTGAATGACGCGCGTATTGTTGAAGACCATCAAACTGCCCTCGGGCAACAACGAAGGCAGGGAACGGAACTGAGTCTCGCTAATCTTCCCACCTTCATAGACAAGCAATTTGCTGCTGTCTCGCTCGGGCAAGGGGAACTTCGCTATGCGGTCTTCAGGCAAAGCGTAGTCGTAGTCGCGTATTTGAATGTGTTTCGTGTCCATAAAACGGCTGCAAAATTACAAAGAAAATAAGAATTAAGAAAGAAGTTCGAAGAATTAAGATGCAAAATGACCTACTGTTTGTCTTTTTTTGCTATATTTGCAGGCAGAATTAACTAACAAACAAAACTAAAAACTCACAAACCTATGAAACTGACAGGAAGAAGAGAAAGTACAAACGTCGACGACCGTCGTGGCATGACGGCTGCTAAAGCAGGTGGCGTCGGCATAGTAGGCATCATCATTGCCCTCGTTATGACATTCATGTCGAAGGGTAGTCTGAACCTTGCCGACATCATTAGTTTGGCACCAAGCATGATGGGAAACGTGACGGAACAGGCAGAAGGTGGACGCGAGTTCACAGAGGAAGAACAGCAACTCGCCACCTTCTCGAAGCAGATTCTTGCCGGTACGGAGGACGTTTGGACTGAGGAGTTCAAGAAACTTGGCCGCACATACGAGCCGCCAAAGATGGTGCTCTATACAGGTGCAGTACAGACTGGCTGCGGCAACGGTTCGGCAAGCATGGGTCCGTTCTATTGTTCAGCCGACCAATGCCTCTACATCGACCTCTCGTTCTTCACGTCGATGAAGCAGCAGCTGGGTGCTGACGGCGATTTCGCCTATGCATATGTCATCGCTCACGAAGTGGGACACCACGTTGAATACCTGCTCGGAACGCTTGGCAAAGTGCATCAGCAGATGTCGAAACTCAACCAGACAGAGGCCAACAAACTGAGTGTCCGCCTCGAACTCCTTGCCGATTTCTATGCAGGCGTCTGGGCTTATCACGACAACAAGATGTTCGGCAGCCTGGAGGACGGCGATCTTGAGGAAGCAATCCGTTGTGCTCAAGTCATTGGCGACAACTATTTGCAGGAGAAGGCCCGCGGCTATTCTCAACCAGAGACCTTTACTCATGGCACCTCAAAGCAGCGCATGAAGTGGCTGAAGCTTGGCCTGCAGACAGGTGATATCCGTCGAGGCACAACCTTCCAGTGTAGCGACGCCGAGCTTTGATTCGGTAGTTCCTTATGAAGATAGGCGATAAAGTGCGCTTCCTCTCCGAGGTGGGAGGAGGCACGGTAAGTGGCTTCCAAGGGAAGAACATTGTCCTCGTGGAGGATGAGGACGGGTTCGAGATACCGATGCTCAAGCAAGATGTAGTAGTTGTTGGCAACGAAGAATACGATATCGGAAAGGTGAACACGATTGAAAGGGAGAAGCCTCTCCCCAGTCAAGCCGCCAAAGCAAAGGAACCGGAAGAGTCTGAAGAGAAGCCGATAACGTTCAAGCCCAAGCCCCTCGAACGCAGGGAAGGGGAGCGGCTCAACCTCTATCTGTCTTTCTTACCTGATGAGGTGAAGGAGATCTCCAGCACGGGCTTCGAGTCGTACCTTGTGAACGACAGCAACTACTACATGCAAGTCTCGCTGATGAGCGCGGAGGGTGCGAGCTGGCGACTGCGTTTCTCGGGCATCATAGAACCCAACAGCAAGCTCTTCGTTGAGGCTTTCGACCGCTCGCAGGTCAACGATTTGGAGCGCCTTTGCGTGCAAGCTATCGCTTGGAAGCAGGATAAACCCTTCTCCCTCAAGCCCGCAATAACAACAGAACTTCGCCTAAACCTGACGAAGTTCTATAAACTGCACGTCTTCCAACCCAATGAGTTCTTCAATGAACCCAATTGGACGGAAGACGTTATCCGTGATGATAAACCTGTTCGGAAAATTGGACGGAAGACGTTATCCGTGATGATAAACCTGTTCGGAATGTCTTTGTGGACGCTGAACAAGTGAAAGAAGCAGTACTTAATTCATAATTCATAGTTATCAATTCATAATTATTTCTTTCGCCCTGTTTGCAGGCGTCCCTAACTATGAATTATGAATTATGAATTGAGCATTAGCTCTTAGTGTCGCCGAACTTTGTGTCGGTGTGCATGCGGCGCATTGCTGCGTCGTCCTGGCGCGGACAAATCATGAGGAACTCTCCCTCTTCTGCAATGACGTAGTCCTTCAGCCCTTTTATGACGGCTGTGTGACCTTCTGGCAAGCGTATGATGTTGCCCGAACACTCGTATAGATATGCGTTGGTGCCCATCAGGACGTTGCCTTCGTCGTCGCTCGGAGCGTCCTTGCCGATGCTTGCCCACGTGCCGATGTCGGCCCAGCCGAAGTGTCCGCGCTGCACATAGACGTGCTCGCTGCGCTCCAGGATGCTGACGTCCATGTTGTAGTTGGGTAGCACGTTGAAGCTCTCGGGCACCAGTTTCGGGTCGGCACTCTCGGCTTCTGCCATCATGCGGGGTATCTCGATGCGATACTCAGGCACGAGCATAAACAGATTGTCCAGCATGACGCGACTGCTGAAGCACAGCAAACCGGTGTTCCAAAGGAAGTTGCCTTCCTGCATGAAGATGTTGGCGAACTCGTCGTTGGGCTTCTCGGTGAATGATTTCACGGGGAAAATGTCGTGACTGAGCGGCTCATCGTCGTTCATCTGGATGTAGCCGTAGCCCGTTTCAGGTCGCGAAGGCGTGATGCCCATCACGAGAAGTCCGTCGTTTTCACTGGCGAACTCCAGTCCGTCGAGCACGTCCTGCCGGTACTCTTCCTCTTTCAGGATGAGCTGGTCGGAAGGTGTGACGAACAGTGTTGCCTGCGGATCTTGTGTTGCGATGAACACCGAGCCCCATGCCACAGCTGCCAATGTGCCTCGGCGCAGCGGCTCTTCCAGGATGTGCATGTCGTCCACCTCGGGCAACTGTTCATAGACCAGCGGCAGATAAGCCACGTTCGTGCTGACGTAGATATGCGACGGGTCGATGAACTTAGCGACGCGATCGTAGGTCTGCTGCAGCAAGGTGCGCCCCGTGCCAAAGAGGTCGAGGAACTGCTTGGGCTTTACTGTTCGGCTGATAGGCCAGAGGCGACTTCCGTTGCCTCCAGCCAGGATGAGACAATACTTGTTGTCTGCCATGAGATGTGTTAGCGAAGTTTCTTAATGACGGGCAGCAGCAGGTTCTCCATAACCTCGTAGCCCTTGGCATTGGGATGTACTCCAGGATTGTCGTTGGCCAGTTCTGCCTTCATGGCTGTGCCTTCGTCATTCACCATTGCGCTGAAGTAATCGACGTATGGAATCTTGTTTGCCTTTGCATAAGCCTGCACACGAGCATTAAGCTTGCGTATCTTGTCCATGCTGTCGGTTACGGAAGGACGCCAACTAAAGCCGCCGGCAGGGAGACAGCTGGTCAGGATGACCTTGCACTTGTGATACTTGGCGAGTTCAACCATCGAGAGAACGTTGCCGTAGGTCAAGTCCTCGTCGTATGCTCCGGTGTTCTCAGCGATGTCGTTTGTGCCGTAGTTGATGACAACGACCTTGGGCTGCAGGTTGATGACGTCCTCGCGGAAGCGGAGGAGGAACTGGTAGCTGGTCTGTCCGCCGATGCCGCGGCCGATGAGATTGTTGTCCTTGAAGAACTCAGGACGCGTGCGAGGCCAGCCGTCGGTAATGGAGTTGCCCATCAGTACGACGCGTTTCTCGCCTTTGGCAGGAGCGCCAAGTTCCTTGTTGGCATCAGCGTAACGTTTCCAGTTAGCGAATTCATGTTTCTGTGCTTGTATGCCGAGAGCGATGCTGAGCAATGCTACGGCGGTGATGATTCTTGCTTTCATGATGTATCTTGTTTAGTTGTGAGTATTTAGATTTCCTTTCGAATGCTTTCGGCAATCTGCTCGAATTCCTCGGGGGAGAGCGTCAGATGCGGATTTGTGAAACGCATGTCGGCCTCGCTCTGCATGGGAACGAGGTGGATGTGGGCGTGAGGCACTTCCAGTCCGAGCACGCATTGTCCCACCTTCACACAGGGGATGGCCTTCTTGATGGCACGTGCCACCTTCTTTGCAAACACTTGAAGTCCTGCGAGTTCATCGTCTTCGAGGTCGAAGATATAGTCCACTTCTCGCTTGGGAATCACGAGGGTATGACCCTTTTGCAAGGGGCTGATGTCGAGGAAAGCGTAGTAACGGTCGTCCTCAGCAATCTTGTAGCTGGGAATCTCGCCAGCCACAATACGTGAAAAGATACTTGCCATATTTATTTTCGATTTGACGATTTACTATTTACGATTTGGCGAATCACTTCATTCAGTCAAACGAGATACTTACCACTTCGAGTTGAATGGTGCCTTGAGGCACTTTGATTTCGGCGATGTCGCCAACCTTCTTGCCCAGC
The DNA here is from genome assembly GCA_900320565.1 of uncultured Prevotellaceae bacterium. Taxonomy (GTDB): domain Bacteria; phylum Bacteroidota; class Bacteroidia; order Bacteroidales; family Bacteroidaceae; genus Physcousia. The sequence continues at coordinate 44,307 of ONSR01000004.1, read as the reverse complement.
AAACCCTTGGCAATAGGGGTCTCCACGCTTATCTTGCCGCTGCGGAGGTCTGCCTCCGTGGCGCTGACAATCGTGTACTTCATTGTCATTTTGTTCTTCACGTTGCGCAGTTCGACAGTAGAGAGGATCTGTACTGTGCTTGTGTCGAGGTGCGTGGTGTCAATAATCTTTGCCTCGATAATAGTCTTCTTGAGCATGGCAATCTCTGTCTCGAGCTTGCTCTGGTGTTCCTTGGCAGCATCATATTCAGCATTCTCCGACAGGTCTCCCTTGTCGCGAGCCTCTGCGATGGCAGCGCTTGCTGCGGGTCTGTCGATGCTTTCCATGTGCTGCAACTTTGCCACGAGCTCGTCGTAGCCTTTTTGTGTCATGTAAGCCATTTAATTCGTTTATGTTTTAGTTATACATTATCTATATATATAGTGTGCCGGCTTTTGTCAAAAGACGAAAAAAAAGAAGAATCCCAACTGCCTAAGTCGGAACCCTTATCATTTTCCCTTTTTTATGTTAGCCGTTTGCAAAGGTAGGGAATATTTCCTTTCAATGCAAACTTTTTGCAGAAAATTTCATCACTTTGCACATTTTTATGACCCCCTTAATGTACCGAATGACCTATTTTTGTTCTATATGTCACATCGCGAGGGCTTCATCGGCGCAATTTGTACTTGCCTCCGACGAGCATTTGAACTGCCCCCTTCATCTCGAGCGAAAAGAGGAGGCTGGAGAGTTCGCCAATTGGGATGTTTGTCTCGACTGCAAGGACGTTGATTTGCTTGCTGTCGTCCTTCATAAGAGCCTGTAATACAATTTGTTCCTCGGCTGTGTAGTTGTCTGCGAAGAGCTCTTGTTGTATGCCTTCGCTGAGTTGTTTCCGATGCGCTTCATCACTCGTCCAACCCATTGCCAGGCAGAAATCTTCGGCTCCGGTCAACAGCGTAGCGGTGTTCGAGAAGATGAGTTTGTTGCATCCCGACGAGTATTTGTCGTGAATGCGACCAGGAAAAGCCCACACTTGCCTGTCGTAGCTGAGGGCGATATCTGCGGTGATGAGGGAGCCGCCCTTGGTTGCGCTCTCCACCACGATGACCGCATCCGACAATCCTGCCACGATGCGATTGCGCTGCACGAAGTTTCGTTTGTCAATCGCGGTTGCCGACATGAACTCGGTCAGCAAGCCGCCCTGACCGACCATCTGTTTTGCGGTCTCCCGATGAAGACGCGGATATATCTGATCAAGCCCGTGAGCCAGCACGCCGACAGTCTCCAAACCCTCTTCCAGAGCAGCCCGATGACAGTTCACATCCACGCCGTAAGCCAATCCGCTCACCACCAAAGCGTCCGGACAAAGCTGCTTCAGGTCGCGGACAAATGTGCGGCAGAGGTCCTTCCCGTAGCTTGTGATCTGCCTGGTGCCCACCATACTGACGATGTGTTGCGTGTTGAGATTGGCAGAGCCGCGATAGTAGAGTAGGACAGGAGCGTCGTTGCAGTCACGGAGTCGCTCGGGATAGTCCTCGTCGTTCAAGCCTAGACATCTGATTTTACCCTTTCGGCAGAACTCGAGTTCCTGCTCTGCTCGATTCAGATAATTGCAAAAATCGCCCATTCCATCGAGAAATTTCTTCGATGCAGACGGCAAGACTTGTTTCAGGTCCTTGCGGTTTTCGTAGATGGCAGAAGCCGAACCCAGCTCCTGAATCAGCAGATGCAGGTTCGTCAGGCTCAGCGAAGGAACCTGCGTCAAAGCCATCATGTATAGAGTCTCCTGGTCGGTCATACTTCTGGATAGTAGGCTTTCAGTTTTTCCTCCAGTTCTGGGCAGCGGCTTAGCTTGCCCTTGACGAGGCAGACGACGTCCACTTTTCCCTTGGCAGCCAGCTTCATGTCGCTGGCGCGATAGATGTCTTGGTGAAAGACATAACGGACGCCTTCCTGAGTTATATTGAGGCATGAGACGAATTCATCGCGGCTGCGGAGCGGCGTCTTGTAGTCAATCGTGATGCGAGCCACGACGGAGACGATGTCCTGCTCCAACATCTCGGCAAAGCTGATGCCCGCCTCGAGCAAGAATTCGTGCCTGGTGTGCTCCATGTAATGTTGGTAGTTGGCATTGTTGACGATGCCCTCGAGGTCGCACTCATAGTCGCGAACTTTCATCTTCAGTTGGTAAGCGTATTCCTTCATATTTCGTAATAATAGATTTCACATTCCATTTTGCCCCATTTCATCGGCTATATTGCCAAACTAAGCGAGTTGCGTTGATTGCACATACATGTATATGCAATTGCACATACATGTACTTGCAATTGCATATACATGTATCTGCAAAGAATTTTGCGTGGCGTGTTTGTTCATCCCCCATGTTATCTTTGATCACTTCGCTTGAGGTATTCGTATCCGAAGCGGCATCGGAGGCAGTCCGTCCTGTCGCAGTATTGGCGTTTTAACTGTATGAGAGCCTGACTGTCGGCTGCCGTTGTGACCTTCAGGCCGCAGTCCTGCCATTGACGCAGGATGTAGTTGTTCTCTGCTGGAAGCGTTTCCAGGAGCCGGATAGCGCGCTGGCAGATGTCCTCGTTGCTGGTGTGGCGACCGTAGGCGAACAGCAGCGGCACCACAGTATTTATAATAAGTAGGCGACGACTGGCTGCCGTCATTCCCTTTATCGTCAGACAAGTCTGCAGTTCCTCCACGCTTTTTGCCTCCAGCAGGCTGCTCATCTGGGCCCGGCCGCTATGGTAGAGTTCCGCAATCTGCAGGATGCGCATCGAGGGGAAGTTGCTTGGGCGAGTTCGGAGGAAACGCCAATCAGCTCTTTCCATCGCATCTCCCAGGCTGAATTTGTGTTTGAGGAAGGCGAACTCTTGCTGCAGGAGTGCCACTTCCTGTTCGCTCTTGACGGCTTTCACCTCCTCGATGAGGCCCGCCATACCGAGGAAGAGCGCCTCGATTTGGAACAGGTCGTCGCGATGTTTGCCTGCTGCCGAAAGTGGAATCCGCATGGCCCAACGCTCGAAAGCATCGCCGTTAAGACCGAAGCCAAAACTCCTGCTCAGGGTCACAAACGTGGCACGTTCCCAATCGCCACCAGTCCTTTCAGCCCTCGCGGCTACCAGCTCCGACCTTTCCTTCAGCCTCTCGACCAGCAAAGCATCCATCCACTGATGCACTTTTATCGATGAAATCGAGGAAATTATGCGGTGGCATCGGGGATAATCCTCAGTTCGGCAGAGCTCCTCGTAACTCTGCACGATGCTCTCAGGAATGTCGAGCCGGACCTGCGGAAGTACCTTCCCTTCCTGCGTCCTGACCTCTCCGTCAATCTCTCCCACGATGTGCAGGATGACGCTATTGTAGGCCGGGTCGCTCTCGTGGCAGTGTCTGTACCAATCCGACGAGCGAAGATGCACCTCGACATTGCCTGCCCAGACCGTTCCAGCCAGCCGAATCTTCGCATTGAAGAAGTCGGGACCCTGATTGTGATTGTGCAAACCCGGGTCGATGACCTCGACCGTCTGCCCATCCGACGTGATGAGTGGTTTCAGGGGCAATATCTTGTGCTTCCAGACGTAGTGGAGCAGGCGTTCCATACTTATTTTGGCTCTGTTAACTTATTTTGTGAAACAAAAGTACGTAAAATTGGGCGAAAAGCAGTACTTTTGCATGAAATTTATTTAATAACGTATGAAAATAGCACTTATAGGGTACGGCAAGATGGGCCGTATGATAGAGGAAATAGCCATTTCGCGTGGTCATGAAATCGTCAGCATTATCGATATCGACAATCAAGACGAGTTCAATAGCCCCGCATTTGCAAGTGCAGATGTTGCCATCGAGTTCACTACGCCTTGGACAGCCTACGAGAATTACCTCAAGGCATGGGCTGCAGGCGTCAAGGTGGTGAGTGGAAGTACCGGTTGGATGAAGGAGCATGAGGCAGAAGTGCGCAAGGCTTGCAGCGACGAGGGCAAGACTCTCTTCTGGGCCAGCAACTTTAGTGTGGGCGTGGCTATCTTCTCGGCAGTCAACAAATACTTGGCCAAAATCATGAACGGCTTTGAGCAGTACGACGTCAACCTCGTCGAGACGCATCACATCCACAAGCTCGATGCCCCATCAGGCACAGCCATCACGCTGGCAGAACAGATTGTGGAGAACATCGACCGCAAGCAGCGTTGGGGACTTCACGAGACGAAACCTGAGGTGCTCCGCATCGATGACATCCGCCAGAAAGAGGTGCCAGGCATTCACACCATTACTTACGACTCTCCCGAGGACATGATAACCATCACCCACGATGCCCACAACCGTCGAGGCTTCGCGATGGGAGCTGTCCTGGCTGCAGAATATACGAAAGACCACACGGGCCTGCTTACCATGTCCGACCTGTTCAGCTTTTAATTCATCACTATTATAACAACAATGACAAAGAAGAAAAAATACCAAGCTACCAAGAAAGATTGGGCAAAAGCCATCGTTGCAATCGCCCTCTACATTGCCTTCCTCTACTGGGTTGATGCCTGGTGGGGACTCATCATCGTGCCTTTCATCTTCGACGCATACGTCACTCGTCGCATTCCCTGGACGTGGTGGAAGGATGCGGAGAACCCCGTAGTAAGGACCGTGATGAGCTGGGTCGATGCAATCGTCTTTGCGCTCGTGGCTGTTTACTTCGTCAACCTCTATTTCTTCCAGAATTACACCATTCCATCGAGCTCGCTCGAGAAGAGTCTGCTCGTAGGCGACTATCTGCTCGTAAGCAAGATGAGTTACGGACCTCGCGTGCCTCAGACGCCACTCCACATGCCGCTTTGCCAGCACACGCTGCCCTTTGGTGGCAAGAGCTACATCGAGTGGCCGCAATGGAAGTACAAGAGAGTGACGCCCAAGCCTGTCCAGCTCAACGATATCGTCGTGTTCAACTATCCCGCAGGCGACACTGTGGTCAGCAACGTAAGGTACCAGACCGAGTACTATGCCATGTGTTATGGCTATGGTGCAGGCCTCTACCAGCAGCAGACAGGTACGCTGCCTGAGCCGAAAGATATGTCTCCGTTGCAGCAGAGGCAGTTCTACAATACCATCTATGAACTGGGTCGTCAGTACATTCGACTCGCTCCGCAAGAGTACGGAGAAGTGTCTTGGCGTCCTGTTGACCGTCGTGAGAACTACGTGAAGCGTTGCATCGGACTTCCCGGACAAACGCTCGAGATACGAGATAAGGTAGTCTATCTGGATGGCAAGGAGAACCCTGCGCCCAAGAATGTGCAGTTCAATTACCACGTTCAGCTCAAGACGAATTATCTTCCAGATGCCCTTATCTATGAACTTGGCCTGAGTGTCAAGGACGTAAAGGACTTGTATGCAAGCGGCGAGATACCTCTGACTGCCGAGGCAAAGAAGGGTCTGGAGGCTCACACCGAGTATGTGGAAAGCATCACTCCCATTGAGAGTCGCGACATGGGACTGTATCCGCAGAACGCTTATACAGGCTGGACTTGCGACAACTACGGCCCGATTTGGATTCCGAAGAAGGGCGAGAGCATCAAGTTGACGTTGGACAACATCGCTGTTTACGAGCGTCCCATTCGTGTTTATGAGGGCAACGACCTGAAGATAACTGACGGCGGCGACATCCTCATCAATGGACAGAAGGCTACGGAATACACCTTCCAGATGGATTACTACTGGATGCAGGGCGACAATCGCCATTGTTCTGCCGACTCGCGCTACTGGGGCTTCGTTCCCGAGGACCATATCGTGGGCAAACCTATCTTTATCTGGCTCAGCACAGACGCAGACAGAACATGGTTCAGCGGCCATCATATTCGATGGAATCGCCTGTTTTCGCTGGTTGACAATATCAAGTAAAGACCCCCTAACCCCCTTTAGGGGGAGAAACGGTCAATGTTTCAATTGTCAATGTTCAATGGTTCTGCCTTGCTGTTATCTCGCTCCTGTTTCTCACTATAGCGCTTACTATCGCAGTGATGAAGTGCGGCTCGAGGTTTGTGACCACTTCGTGAAGCAAACCCTTCGCAATCGTTGTTGGATAGACAGCCCGAATGGAGCGCTTGCCCTCACTGTTCCTGTTGTGAAGATGGAAGGCAAGACTTTGATGCGCGACGTGCGAATCAGCGATCACGGCAACTGGAGGCATCAGCATTGGGTTGCCCTCGAGAGCAGCTACAGGCAGTCACCTTTCTTTGAATATTATGCCGATGAATTCGCCCCTTTTTACGAAAAGAAGTGGGATTTCATGGCCGATTTCAACGAGGAACTGATGATGTTGGTTGCCTCGCTGCTCGATATTGAGAAGCCCGTTACGCGAACCATTGCTTTCGAGGACGCTCCCCCTTTAACGGAGGGCAGGAGAGAGTATTCTCCCTACTACCAGATGTTTGCTTCGCGACACGGGTTCTTGCCCGACCTCAGCATCGTAGATTTGCTCTTTAATATGGGACCGGAGGGTGTGCTATGGCTGTAACTATACATCCCTTACCGCCTCGCGTCCTGACGACAAACGCTCCGAAGCAGTTTACCTTTCCCTTCTGCTACGAACCACACCCACTCTGCGTTGCCGCTGCAAACGAGGTGCAGCACTATATCAGTCAGCGAAAGGAGTGGCACGACGAGTTGCAAAAGGGAAAGATGCTCGGCGTACTCATAGTAGACCCCTCTAAATCTCCCCTTAAAGGGGAGACTTCTTATTCTGTGTCCTCCCCCTTTAAGGGGGAGTTAGAGAGGGTCTCGCTTTCGTTTCTCGCTGCCTTCTCCGGCACACTTGACGGCAAAACCCAGCACGAATACTTCGTTCCGCCAGTCTTCGACCTCATGTCTCCGGGCTGTTATTTCCAGGAGGAAGAGGCTGCCATCAGCGACATCAATCGTCGGATTGCACATCTCGAGAGTTCATTAAGCCCGAGCCCTTTGCGAGCGAAGATGGACGAAGAACTTGCAGCCTACAGGGAGTTTATGCGACAAAGCAAGGCCATGCGTGATGCTCAGCGAGAGTCGATTTCTGTCGATGAATTGGGAAAAAATAAACAAAACCTTATTAAAGAGAGCCAGCACCAGAGGGCAGAGTATCGCAGACTGAGGCAAGCTTGGGAACAACGTGTGTTTGATGATGAAGCCCATCTGCGAGAACAACAAGCAGAGATAGACCAGCTGCAGCAAGAAAGGCATGAGCGCAGCATCGCCTTGCAGCAATGGTTGTTCCGCCAGTTCACCTTCCTCAATGCACGAGGCGAGGAGAAGTCGTTGCTGAACCTCTTCTCTCCAGCCATTCCACCATCTGGGGCTGGGGAGTGTTGCGCACCACGATTGCTCCAAGCGGCTTATAAAGAAGGTCTGCAACCACTTTGTATGGCTGAGTTCTGGGTGGGAGCTTCGCCAACAAATGAGGTCAGACTCGACGGACATTACTATCCTGCTTGCCGAAGCAAATGCCTTCCCATCCTCACGCACATGCTCGAAGGGCTCGATGTAGAACCCAATCCTTTGCTTGCAGACCAAGAGAAGCTGCTTGCTCAGCTACACATTATATATAATAATGGCGAGTTGGCTGTGGTGAGTAAGCCTGCAGGGATGCTTTCCGTGCCAGGCAAGGACGGCCTTCCAAACGTGCAAGATGCAATAAAAAGCGCCATTTCATCGGTAAAAGGCCCCCTCATTGTGCATCGACTCGACATGGATACAAGTGGCTTGATGCTTGTCGCGTTGACCGAAGAGAAGTACCACAAGTTGCAAGACCTCTTCCTGCATCGACAGATCCACAAGGTCTATCATGCCTTGCTCGAAAGGGAAATGCCTGTCGGACAAGAGGGAACTATAAACCTTCCTCTGCGTCCCGATATCGACGACCGCCCTCGACAGATGGTGGATAGAGAGCATGGGAAGCCTGCCGAAACACATTACAAAGTCCTTGCAAACAGGGAGGGTCATGCTTTCCTCGAGCTCAGTCCTATCACCGGACGCACCCATCAGCTTCGCGTTCACTGCGCTCATCCACAAGGACTTAACAACCCGATACTCGGCGACAGACTTTATGGCAAGCCTGGCGAAAGGCTGATGCTCCACGCTTATGCTATTACATTTGAAGGCAAAACCTTCACTGATACTATGAATTGTGTATTATGAAACATGAATTGAAACTTGACGTCCACACCCACACCGTAATGAGCGGTCACGCCTACAGCTCCTTGCAGGAAATGGTGGCAGCAGCTCAGCAAAAGAACCTCGATATTCTTGGCATCACGGAACATGCTCCAGGCATTCCCGGAACGTGCAATCCCATCTATTTCCGCAACCTGCATGTGGTGCCCCGACGGTTTGGAAACCTGCGTCTCCTGCTTGGAGCCGAGCTGAACATTCTTGATACAAAGGGCACGCTCGACCTCGATGAATATTACTACAAGATGCTCGATATCCGTATCGCAGGCATTCATCTGCTCTGCTGGGAAGGCGGCACCGTTGAGGAGAACACCCAAGGCATGATAAACGCTATCCGTAATCCGTGGACGCAAATCATCTCGCATCCTGGCGACGGCACCGCAGAACTCCTGTTCGAGCCGATTGTCCTGGCAGCAAAAGAGTCGAAAACCTTGCTCGAGATAAACAACAGCAGCCTGAATCCCAATCGAAACAAGGAGACGGCCCTCAGGAACAACCTCGAGATACTGCGCCTTTGCAAGCGTTACGAAGTGCCAGTCGTGCTGAGCAGCGACGCCCACATCAGTTACGCCATAGCCGACTACAGCTTCATCTGGCCGTTGCTGCAGGAGACAGAGTTCCCCGACGAGCTCATCATGAACTACTTCCCAGCCCGCTTCCTATCGTATATTGGAGCATGATGGCTCAGTCCTTTTAAAATTTTACTATAGGGGAACTCCAGTACTCCCACGGTGGTACTGGAGTTTCCCTACGGTGGTACTGGAGTTTCCCCGTGGTGGTACTGACGAGGTACTGTGTTATGTTTTCAAGGTTTAAGTTGTTTGAGCCATCGTTCGATGTTGCGCTTCAGGCCGTCGAACTTGGCTCGCTTGACGGCTGAGCCTTTGAAGAGGGTTCGGTACTGCTCTTCCGTGAGGCTTTCCCAATCGTCGGCTGTCATCTTCTGCAAGGCTTCGGAGGGTTGGAAGGCTTGCTCTGTAGTTGGCTGAGACTCAGCGAATTGAGGTGTGGCACGCAGGCAACGGTCGCAGCCATAGAAGGTGCGCTTCAGTTCTAACTCTTCGGGCAAAGGCCCGCGATGCTCGATGGTCTGATAGCTGATACAAAGACGTGCATCGAGCCCCTCGGGAGTAAGGGCTGGACAGACTTTCGTCCAGCCGATTTCTTCTGGCATGGAGTTGGGGAGAGGCTGGTCATAATGGTCGGCTTCGGCAGTCAGGAAAAGCTCTCCGAGGAAGACTGTCGGGCCATAACCCGGCACAGCAATCAAGCCGCTTTGTGTGACGATTCCGATGCCGCTCTTCCAGGCCCAATAACGCTCCAGCACGGGTGCCGTATCGACAAAGCATCGGCCCTCGAGATTGCAAGCCTGCATGAGTTCCTGCATCCTTTGTTTCATCACATCGTGATAGTCTTTGCCTTGCGCATAAAGGCTGATGGCGGGCTGGGCCTTCTCGGGCATGAAGTTCATGGCGATGCTTACGATGGTCTTTACGCCAGGCACAAGGAGGTCGGGCTGGAGTCGCATCTCGACATTACGCCGCATGTAATCCATCTCGCCACAGTAATCGAGGTCGAGCCAATGCTGGTAGCGACGGGCAAAGCTCTCGGCAACGGGCTCTGCCTTAGCCAGTCCACAAGCGACAAAACCCAAGCGCAAGGCCTGGGCTTTGATGTCGTTACTGTTCAATGATGCCGAACTCATATCCTTCTTGTTTCAGCCAAGCGAGTATCTCTGGCAAGGCATGTTTGAGTTTGTCGATGCTCTTGAGCGAGTCGTGAAGCGTGATGATGCTGCCGTTTCGGGTGTAGCGTTTCACGTTGTTCACAACATCGTCGGCAGTTAGAAGGCGGCTGTAGTCGCGTGTCACTACGTCCCACATCACGACTTTTATGCCGATGTATCGCAGGACACGATATTGCACCATCCCGATCCAGCCGTGTGGAGGTCGGAAGAGGTTGGTGTGGAAGATGTCGTTGGCCTTCTTGATGTTGGCAAGGTAAGTCCAGGGACGGTGGCGGAAGCCTGAGATGTGGTTGTAGGTATGGTTGCCTATTGCGTGTCCACGAAGGCGAACCTCCTCGAACAGATGCGGGTACTTGGCAGCATTGTCACCCACCATGAAGAAGGTTGCCTTTGCTTCGAAGCGGTCCAGGGTGTCGAGGATGAATGGTGTAGCCTCGGGGATAGGACCATCGTCGAAGGTAAGATAGACAGCCTTCCTGTGCGGGTCTATCCGCCACAAAGCGTGGGGATAGAACCAACGGAAGATGCGTGGAGGCTGCTCGATGAACACGATACCTAGTTACTATGTGACGATATACTGTTTATAGTGTGTCGTCCTCGTAAACTTCTTCCTCTTCAGCTTCCTCCTCAGTTGCATCCATGCCCACACTGCCATAGAGGCGGCCTTGAAGCATCTGGTTGTAGAGATCGAGCTTCTTGGCGAGTTCCATCGTCTTGTCGCTGCCGGCACTCTCCATGATGCTCAGGGCGGCATGCATCTGATAGAGGTAGTACATGCAATCCTTCTCGCTGAGCAGAAGCATCTTGCCAGGCAGACTCATGTACCACTCCAGATACTCTGAGGCTTGAATGGCAACGGGATAGGCGATGTCGCAAGCTTCTTTCTTCTTGCCTACAGCGTTCCATACACGAGCCAACTCAAGAGAGCCGCCGCTGTAGCTGTGAGGCACAGATGTCGGAGGAATGACCTTCTCGGCCTTCTCCACAACCTTCTCGGCCTTGTCGAGCTTGCCTTCCTGAACCAGCCTTGAAGCCAGTTGCGAGAAGATGCGGCGATGTGTGTTGCACATACGCATTACGGTCTCGTCGAGATAGAGTCCCGGCTGGTCAACACCGCCAAAGGAGAAGCGCGTCATCAGGTTCTCGTACATCTTATCTGTGTCGATGTCCTTGCCGCTCTTCCTTGTGTTGAAGGGCGTGATGCGATAAGCGAGACCTTCCTGAACGAAGTAGTCCTGAACGGTTGCCTTGTTCTCGGAGCCGACAGTCATAGCCATGTAGATAGGTCTCTCCCAGTTGCATCGCAGAATCATCTCGTACATCATGAGTTCGCTCTTATAGACGGCACGTTTTCCCTTGAGGTTGATGTGCATCTTATCTGGGATGCTGTCGCCAGCCATCATCATTCCGCTGCGACGCACAGCCTCCTTGTCAATGGTGAAGACGATGCTGTCTGTGGGGATGAAGCGCAGTTCGGGATTGTCGCTAAGTATCCAGTTCTCCATGATGCTCGAGAGCTCGTGTGGGTCGTCGCCAAGGATGTTATGAAGCGTCTCTGGGTCGTCCTTGTAGGATTCGATGAGTCGTTCCAAGGTTCCGGGTCGAACGCTGACACCTTCTCTTGTGCCTGCCACATATTGCAAGCGGCTCCAATTGATGGGAACAGCAGGTGAGTCGTAAGCAGGACGCTTCATCTGGTCGATGTACCAGTCGGTCTGCAGGTACGAGAGGTTGCAGACACGGGCATCTGTGCGGAAGCCTTCTGTCTCCTGTGCGTACCAAAGAGGGAAGGTATCGTTGTCGCCGTTCGTATAGATGATGGGGAAGTCGCCCTTAGACAGCGATTCGAGATAGTTGCGGCCGAAGTCTCTGCAGGTGTAACGTCCACTGCGATCGTGGTCGTCCCACGTTTGTCCTGCCATCTGGATGGGCACGAGGATGCAAAGCAGACTGAGTATTGCGCAGGCCATCTCGTTCCTGAGAAGCTTCTGCAGGTAGTATGCGATACCTGCCACACCGAGTCCTACCCAAATGGAATATGCGTAGAACGAGCCGGCGTAGGCATAGTCGCGTTCACGAGGCTGCATGGGCGTTTGGTTGAGGTACAGCACGATTGCGAGGCCGGTCATGAAGAAGAGGAAGAAGACGATACCGAATTGCTTCTCGCCTTCGCCTTGATTCTTCTCGTCGTTCTTGAAGAGCTGCCACAACAGACCGATGAGGCCGAGCAAGAGTGGCAGGCAATAGAAGACGTTGTGACCTTTGTTCTCGCGGAGTTCGCTTGGCAGCTTGCTCTGATCTCCCAGTCGCATATTGTCGATGAAGGGAATGCCGCTAATCCAGTTGCCGTGTTCCCATTCGCCATTTCCCTGCAGGTCGTTCTGCCTTCCTGCAAAGTTCCACATGAAGTAGCGCCAATACATGAAGTTGACCTGATAGCTGAGGAAGAAGCGGAGGTTCTCGAGTTGGGTCGGTGTCTTGATTTGAACCATCTCGCCACACCTTTCGTATGACTTGACGGTGCCTTTCACACCACCCATCCAGCTCTCGTAAGCTCCAGCATGCTGGTCGCTATACATACGAGGGAAGAGCATGTTCTGCTGATAGACATAGTCGGTCTTGTAGCGTTGCACCTCGTAGCGGTCGGGCTCGTCGGGTGTCTGCTTCTCCTTCCTTTGATAGACGGGAGCACCTTGCTTGCTGACAGGAACACAGTAGTTGCCGTCGGGCTTGAGCAGCACTTGGCTGGTGTAGGCGGGGCCGTAGAGTAGGGGACGGTCGCCGTATTGCTCTCGACTGAGGTAAGTTCCCAAGGTGAAGATGTCCTCGGGCGAGTTCTGATCCATCGGTGTGTTAGCAGAGCTACGGATGACAATCACGGCGTACGAGCTGTAGCCAATCATGATCATGAGCATGCAGAGCAGCGATGTGTTCATCAGACGTGCTGAGACGAGGGGCTTGCCCTCTTTCTTCCAACCAAGAGCGGCATAGAGGAGTGCGAGCACGATAATGCCGCATACGATGCTTGGCCAGCCGTAGCCGTAGAACGGGATGCCCAGCATGCCGACGCTCAACAGGTATGAGACGTTCATGCGGATGCGGCTCTTCTGCTTGATAGTCTCCCAAATGCTCCAAAGCACAATGCCGACAAGCAGGGCGATATACACGATGACGCCTGTATTGAAAGGCATGCTCAGTTTGTTCACAAAGAGGAGTTCGAACCATCCGCCAACCTTAACGATACCAGGAACGATGCCGTAGAGCACAGCTGCAATGAGGACTCCACTGCCTACCAACGACAACATGGCTCCCTTCATTGTGGCATTCTTCACTTTCCGATAGTAGAAGATGAGCACGAGGGCTGGCAGACAGAGCAAGTTCAGCAGGTGAACGCCGATGCTCAGGCCGGTCAGATAAGCGATGAAGATGAGCCAACGGTCACTTCCAGGCTCGTCGGCGTGGTCTTCCCACTTGAGCATCAACCAGAAAACGACAGCCGTGAAGAGGCTACTGTAGGCATAAACCTCACCTTCTACTGCGCTGAACCAGAAGGTGTCGCTGAAGGTATAGACGAGGGCTCCAGTCAGGGCGCTTGCCTCGACCGTGATGAGTTGAGCCAGATTCTGCACCCTTCCGTTCTCCCCAACCAGCTTGCGAACCAGATGACTGATGCTCCAGAAGAGGAACATGATGCAAGCGGCGCTGAAGAGGGCACTCATCATATTGACCATCAGCGCGACTTTCGTGGGGTCGCTCACAAATTGGGTGAACAGGTTGGCTGTGAGCATGAAGAAAGGTGCCCCAGGTGGGTGACCGACTTCAAGCTTGTAAGCAGTTGTTATGAACTCGGGGCAGTCCCAGAAGCTTGCGGTAGGTTCCACCGTGCTGCAATAGACGTAGGCAGCGATGGCGAAAGTGAGCCACCCCATCAGGTTGTCAACTAGTCTGAAATGCTTCATTTCGTGTACTTATATATATAAGGTATGTAAATTCCGTGCAAAGGTACGAAAAAAAGTTTAGAGTTTAGAGTTTAGAGTTTAGAAATTCTGCTTTTATTAACTCTTCGTGCTTTTCTGTTAAACTTTTTTGGCGAAAAACTTGCATGTGTCGCGGGATTGTCGTACCTTTGCACCGCAATTTTGATGAGGAGACCTCATTTGGGCGCTTAGCTCAGCTGGTTCAGAGCGTCTGCCTTACAAGCAGAGGGTCGGGGGTTCGAATCCCTCAGCGCCCACAAGAAAAGCGAAGTCGAAAGGCTTCGCTTTTTATTGTTTAAGACGTGTGCAGCATGGTTGTCAAACGCCCCACGCCATCCTTGCAAACTTAACGTGCCATCTTTGCAAACTTAACGTGCCATCTTTGCAAACTTAACACGCTATCTTTGGCAACTTAACTGGGGGCGTCTAGAGTTCCTTCAGTTCGCGGCTGATTTCCAGCAACTCTGTCTTGATGGATTGCAGACGGTTGATGATTTCGGAAGTGTCGTTTGCTGCCTTCTTGTTCTTGCTAAGGACTTGCTTCGCAGCCGCAATCTTCATGCCGCGCACCTTGAGCAGGTTATAGACGAGGCGCACCTCCTCGATGTCCTCCTTTGTGTACATACGCACGCCTCTGCCGCTCTTGCGGGGCTTGATGTTGGGGAACTCTTTCTCCCAAAAGCGCAACAACGACTCAGCCACGTTGAATTGTTCGGCCACTTCTGCTATGCCGTAGAATTTCTTGAGGTCTTTGTTCGGATTGTATGCCATACTAAATCAATTCATAATTTATAATTCATAATGCATAATTCTGTTGCAAAAATACAAAAAATAATTCTTAAATTACAAATCATAGCACATAATTCATAAATATTTCGTACATTTGCACGCATTTTCATGCGTATTGAATGATTATGAATTATGAATTGTGAATTATGAATTATAGAACTATGACAGCAAATGAGATACGCGACTCGTTCCTTAAGTACTTCGAGTCGAAGGGTCATAAGATTGTTCCGTCTGCCCCGATGGTAGTGAAGGATGACCCGACCCTGATGTTTACCAATGCCGGCATGAACCAGTGGAAGGACATCATCCTTGGCACTCGCGACCCGGAACCCCGCCGACGTGCGGACAGCCAAAAGTGTCTGCGTGTCAGCGGAAAGCATAATGATCTGGAAGAAGTCGGGCATGATACCTATCACCACACGATGTTCGAGATGCTCGGCAACTGGTCGTTCGGCGACTATTTCAAGGAGGGAGCCATCGATATGGCGTGGGAATACCTCGTTGATGTGCTGAAGCTCGACCCGAAGGACCTCTATGTGACGGTCTTCGAGGGCAGTCCTGAAGAGAATCTTGTCCGCGATGATGAGGCTGCAGGCTACTGGCTGAAGCACGTTCCGGCCGACCACATCATCAACGGCAACAAGCATGATAACTTCTGGGAAATGGGCGACACAGGTCCTTGCGGACCTTGCTCGGAGATTCATCTCGATAGTCGTTCGGCTGAGGAAAAGGCTAAAGTGCCTGGCCGCGAACTCGTCAACAAGGACGACCCGCAGGTTATCGAGATCTGGAACATCGTCTTCATGCAGTACGAGCGCAAGGCTGATGGACATCTCGAACCGCTTGGAATGAACGTTATCGACACCGGCATGGGCTTCGAACGCTTGGTTCGCGCCATTCAGGGCAAGCAGTCCAACTACGATACCGACGTCTTCCAGCCCATCATCAAAGCCATCGGCGACCTCAGCGGCTTCCGTTATGGCGAGAAGGAGGACATCGATGTGGCTATGAGAGTAGTGGCCGACCATCTTCGCACCATTGCTTTCAGCATCGCAGACGGTCAACTTCCTGGCAACGCAAAAGCCGGCTATGTCATCCGTCGCATTCTGCGTCGCGCCGTACGCTACGCCTATACCTTCCTCGGACAGAAGCAGGCCTTCATCTACCGCCTGCTGCCCGTCCTGATTCAGGAGATGGGAGCAACCTATCCGGAACTTGAAGGTCAGAAGGAACTCATTACGAAAGTGATGAAGGAAGAGGAAGAGAGTTTCCTCCGCACACTCGAAACAGGCATCAAACTGCTGGATGGTGTGATGAAGGAGGCAAAGGCAGCAGGCAAGACAGAGATTGCCGGCGAGAAAGCCTTCACGCTTTTCGATACCTATGGCTTCCCCTTGGACCTCACCGAACTTATCTGTCGCGAGAATGGTCTAACGGTCGATGAGGCTGGCTTCAACGTTGAGATGCAGAAGCAGAAAGAGCGTGCTCGCAATGCCGCCCAGGTTGAGGCAGGCGATTGGCACATCATTGACCATTCATCATTGACCATTGACCATTCCGGCACCGAAGAAAATAATGGTCAATCGTCAATGGTCAATGGTCAATCAGAACAGAAGTTCGTCGGTTACGACTACACGGAATACACTTGCCACATCGTCAAGTATCGTGAGGTGAAGCAGAAGAAAGGCGTCGTTTACGAGGCAATCTTCGACCAGACTCCTTTCTACGGAGAGATGGGTGGCGAGGTTGGCGACTCAGGCGTCATCTGTAATGAGCAGGAGACCATCAAGGTGATTGACACCAAGAAAGAGAATGGCGTAAGTGTTCACTTGCTGGAGCGCATCCCAAGCAATCCTGAAGCCGAGTTCATGGCTTGCGTGGATGTGGAGCGTCGCCGTGCTATCGAGGCCAACCACACTTGTACGCACCTCCTCGACCAAGCCCTCAAGGAGGTTCTCGGCGACCATGTGGAGCAGAAAGGCTCGCTTGTGACGCCCGACTACCTGCGCTTCGACTTCTCTCACTTCGAGAAGGTGACGCCCGAACAGCTGCGTGAGGTGGAGCACCTCGTGAATGAGCGCATCCGTCAGAACCTGCCTCTTCAGGAATATCGCGATACGCCGATTGAGGAAGCCAAGAAGCTGGGCGCTATCGCCCTCTTCGGAGAGAAGTACGGCGACAAGGTGCGCGTCATCCAGTTCGGCACGAGTGTCGAGTTCTGCGGCGGTTGTCATGCAAGCAGTACAGGCTGCATCGGTATGGTTCGCATCATGTCGGAAAGCAGTGTGGCTGCAGGTGTGCGTCGTATCGAAGCCATAACAGGTAAGGCAGTCGAAGAGCAGATGGACAAGTTGCAGGACATGATAACGGGTCTGCGAGGGCTCTTCAATAACGCTCCCGACTTGGTTGGAACTATCCAGAAGGCCATCAACGATAATGCTGACCTCAAGAAGCAAGTGGAAGACATCATGCACGAAAGGGCTGCTGAACTCAAGAAAGAGATACTCTCCAAGCAGACGGAAGTGAACGGCTTCAAGGTCTTGAAGGCTATCACACCACTTGGTCCGGAGTTCGTTAAGGACATTGCCTTCCAACTCCGGGCAGAGGTGGAGAACAGTATCGTAGTGATTGGTTCCGTTGCTGGCGGCAAGCCTTTGCTCACGGCGGCAGCTTCGGATAGTGCCGTCGCAGCAGGTGTGAACGTCGGCAAGAACATTCGCGAGGCTGCTCAACTGATGCAAGGCGGTGGCGGCGGCCAGCCTCACTTCGCCACAGCTGGTGGCAAGAACACCGATGGCATACATGCTGCCGTCGAGAAACTCATCGAGCTTCTCACAGCATAAAGGCATAACATAAAAAAGGAAGCACTCAAATCTGGTCGTTTGGGTGCTTCTTTTTTGGGGGGTATTACTTTTGATGTCTTCCTCAGAAATCAATTGTGTTACCTAAATGATATTTGAGCTTCTTGAAGTAGCTCATCTTAATTGTATCGGACGGCACGATGCCGATGGCATGTTCCAACACATCGTAGTTTGCATAGACGTTCTTTGGAATGCTGAGAGCCAGTTTGTTGTCGCGGACAAGCCACAACGACTTCTCCTCCTCAAAGTGCGATGGGGTGACGACCTCCAAGGCGAAGTCGAAGTCGTCGAGTGAGTAGTAGTCTACCTTCCACGGGGTCAGCAGGCTCCTTACCTCCAGATGTCCGCGCCAGATGGTGAGCCGTTTGCAGCAGGAGAGCGCGTAGAGGAAGAAGGGAACAAACATCAGTCCGCCCACTAACATGAGGAAATAGGACTTCTTCGTCACTTGTCCGTCTTCGACATACTCAATAATGGGAATTGCAACAAAGAGGAGGACTAAGAGGAACAGCACGAAGGTGGCGGCGAGATGGCTTTTGGCAAACACCGAATCGACTGCGCGATTGGCATCCGTTCCCCATTCCTTAAGGCCGACCACCGAAAGCGCTTCCTTCAGCTCCGCATAGTTCTTGTAGATTTTTGACGACAGCTTGACGGCCCGCTTCCCTTGGATGAGCAGGAAGAACGTCTCGTATATTCCGTCTTCTTCTATAATAAAGGAGTCGAATTCTGCCAGCCGATAGTAACGCTTCAGGAAGGGTAGACAGGTATGTTTCACTTCCAGTTCCTGGTCCATGACGCTGATTGTCTTCAGACGGAAAGCCCAGACACACAGCGCGATGGCAAGCAAGACACCTGCCACCACAAGGGAGATGAAGACTTCCCGCGTGGAGCCAAGCGAGAAAGTCATCATCGTGAGCGGCGCTAACAGGAACAACACCAGTTGCAGCTGCAGGCCTTTGGGGTTGAATCTGGAAGTGATGAACACTTGTTTTGCTTAGCGATTCTTGTACATCTCCTCGTAGTACTTCTCGTAGTCGCCGCTTGTGATGTTGTCCATCCAAGCCTCGTTCTCGAGGTACCACTTGACGGTCTTTTCGATGCCCTCTTCGAACTGGAGCGACGGCTCCCATCCAAGTTCCTTTTGCAGCTTGGTGGAGTCGATGGCGTAGCGTGCGTCGTGACCAAGCCTGTCTGTGACGTATGTGATGAGGTCCATGTCGGCTCCTTCTGGACGGCCAAGCAAACGGTCAACTGTATTGATGACAGTCTTGATGATATCAATGTTCTTCCACTCGTTGAAGCCGCCGATGTTGTACGTCTCGGCAATCTGTCCCTTGTGGAAGATCGTGTCGATGGCACGAGCGTGGTCTTCGACGTAGAGCCAGTCGCGCACGTTCTCGCCCTTACCATAAACGGGAAGAGGCTTGCGATGGCGTATGTTGTTGATGAAGAGAGGAATCAGTTTCTCGGGGAACTGATAGGGGCCGTAGTTGTTGGAGCAGTTCGTGACGATGGTCGGCATGCCGTAAGTGTCGTGGAAAGCGCGGACAAAGTGGTCGCTGGAGGCTTTCGAAGCGGAGTACGGACTGTGTGGCTGGTACTTCGTTGTCTCGTAGAAGAAGTCCTTGCCATATGCCAGATGATGCTCCGAACTGCTGGCTGTCGTGGTGAAAGGCGGTTTTATGCCTTCCGGGTTGGTCATCTCCAGAGCGCCGTACACCTCGTCGGTCGAGATGTGATAGAAGCGTTTGCCTTCGTACCGCTCTGGCAGGCTTTCCCAATAGAGCTTGGCAGCTTGCAGGAGGGAGAGTGTTCCCATCACATTCGTGCGAGCAAAGGTGAAGGGGTCTTTGATGCTGCGGTCCACGTGACTCTCTGCTGCGAGGTGGATGATGCCGTCTATCTTCTCGTCCTGCATCAGTTTGTAGAAGGCGTCGAAGTCGCAGATGTCCATCTTCACGAACTTGTAGTTGGGCTTGTCCTCGATGTCCTTGAGGTTGGCGAGGTTGCCTGCGTAGGTCAACTTGTCGAGGTTGATGATCTTGTATTCGGGGTACTTGTTGACAAAGAGGCGTACTACGTGACTGCCGATGAAACCGGCTCCACCAGTTATGACGATGTTGAGACCCCCTCTGTCCCCCTTAAAGGGGGATGAACTGTTGTTACTCATATTAGATTAGATGCTTTTTTAATTCGTTAATCATATTGTCTGTGTCATATAAGACTTGTTCGTTGGTGAACCGCAGAACTTTATATCCTTTTTGCTCCAACCAGTTTTGTCTCGTTATGTCCTCCTTTTGTTGTTCTTCTGTGAAGTGGTATCCTCCGTCTATTTCCACTATTAGCATTGATTGCCGAAAGAAGAAGTCAACGATATACTCTCCGATAATGTATTGTCTTCTGCACTTTTGTCCTAGTCCGCTGCCTTTCGCCATTTGCCAGAAAACAGACTCTGCTTCTGTCTGATTGCCGCGTTTTGCCTTTGAATGGCTTTTTAGAAGTTCATATTCTATTGTGTCTGCCGTTTGCCATTTCATTGTTTTCAGCCTGTGTTCTCCCCCTTTAAGGGGGAGTTAGAGAGGGTCTGTGAACGGACTTTCGAAGTCCTTCAGGTTAATATGCTTAGTGTCTTTTTCGCTCAGGATTGCCTTCTCCATGGGGATTCGCCAGTCGATGCCGAGGCTTAGGTCTGTTATGGCGATACCGTCGTCTGCCTCGGGATGGTAGAACTCATCGCATTTGTACTGGAAGACGGCAGTCTCGCTCAGTACGGCAAAACCATGGGCGAAGCCTTTCGAAATGAAGAACTGACGATGATTCTCTTCTGTGAGTTCGACGGCGACGTGCTGTCCGTAGGTCGGAGACCCTTTGCGGATATCGACGGCTACGTCCAGAACGGCTCCCCTGACGCAGCGAACGAGTTTGCTCTGCGTGTAGGGTGGGCGCTGGAAGTGCAGTCCGCGCATCACCCCATAAGAGGACATGCTTTCGTTATCTTGTACAAAGTTGATGGGGCCGACTTTCTCTTCGAACTCCCTTTGCGAGAATGATTCGAAGAAGTACCCGCGTGCATCCCTGAAGATGCGTGGTTCTATGATAAGTACGCCTTCGATGGCGGTCTTAATTACTTCCATATGTTTTTCTTTATTGAACATTGACCATTGACCATTGACCATTGGGCTGCGCCCTAAGTCTTCGGGTCGGAATAATGTTCAATGTTCAATCTTCAATTTTCAATGATGTTCTTAATGCATTTTTCGAGTGAATCGACCCAGTACGGAACCTCGATGCCGAAGGTTTCCCGGATGCTGCGTTTGTCGAGGACGGAGTAGGCGGGACGCTTCACGGGACTTGGATATTCCGAAGACAGGCAGGGCTGGATGTCGCAGTCCTTGTGTCCGGCGATGCGGGCAATCATCTGCGTGAAGTCGTACCACGAGCAGACGCCTTCGTTCGAGAAGTGGTAGATGCCTTGCACGGGCTTCTGGAGGATGACTTGTATCGCGCGTGCCAGGTCGAGGGCATACGTCGGAGTGCCGCATTGATCGAAGACAACCTTGAGCTGCGGCTTGGTGGCCGTGAGGTTGAGCATCGTCTTGCAGAAGTTCTTGCCGTATTCACTGTAGAGCCAGGCCGTGCGGATGATGATGTAGCCGCCATTGACCATTGACCATTGACCATTGACCATTGAACCTTCTGCCTCGCTTGCTATTAATTTTTCACTTTTAATTTTTAATTTTTCATTAAATACTTTTTGGATTCGCTCCTCTCCCATCTTCTTCGTTTCGCCATAGACGCCGGTCGGTGTGCCCTGCTGGTCGGGGCGACAAGGCGTGTTGTAAGGCTCCTTGCCGAACACGTAGTCGGTCGATATCTGCACGAGCCAACCGCCCACTTCCTTCATGGCGCGAGCCAGGTTCTCGGGGGCTGTCGCATTGAGCTTCTCGACGAGCGCACGATTCTCGGGAGCCTCGGCTGCATCGACGTTAGTCCACGCGGCACAGTTTACGATGGCGCGGACGTCGTTCTCCTTGACCATCGCGCGGATGGCGTCGAGGTCGGTGATGTCGAGGAACGTGGTCTCTGCGCCTTCTTGCTGAGTGACGTCGGTGAAGATGTAATGGTCCGCCGAGTCCTTAGCCACGATGCGCATCTCGTTGCCCAACTGTCCGTTCGCTCCTGTAACGAGTATATTCATTTCCTTTCTTATACTATATTCTGTGTACAAAGTTAGCAAAAATATCCGTAACTTCTATCATGTGGGCCGATTTTTTTGCCTTTGTTTGTAAAGGAACGACATTTCATGACCGCTTCCGGCAGGATGTCGCATCCGACTTGACAGGGGAAGTTTATTGCACGTACATGTACTTGCAATTGCATATACATGTACATGCAATTGCACATACATGTATATGCAACGAAGATGACGTGTCAATTTTTGTGACGAGACCCGTCTGGTTAGGCGTCGGAAAGTGCCGAGTCGGGCCAGTTGACGAGATAGACCTGTTCGGTAGCGCGGGTGATGGCTGTGTAGAGCCAGCGGAAATAGTCGGGCGTGAGCATCTCCTCGGTGATGTAACCTTGGTCGATATAGACGTGCTCCCATTGTCCGCCCTGAGCCTTATGACAGGTCACGGCATAGGCATACTTGATTTGCAGGGCGTTGTAGTAGGGGTCTTGGCGCAATTTCTTCATCCTGTCGCGTCGGTTCGTCAGTTCGGGATAGTCCTCCCAAACGCCCTGGAAGAGCGCTTCCTGCTGTTGTCGGGTAAGGGCAGGCGCTTCGCTCTGCAGGGTGTCGAGCAGGACGGTGACCTCCATCTCGCGGTTGTCGTAGTCGGGAAACTCAAGGATGGCGTCGGCGAAACGGAATCCGTAGAACGACCTCTCGTTTCGAAGTCGGCGAACCACCGCGATGTCGCCGTTGGCGATGAAGGAGAAAGGGGCAAGGGGCAAGGGGCAGGGGGCAAGAGGATTGCTGTTCTCTTGCTCCTTGCCCCTTGCCCCTTGCTGCTGTTCTCGGTCATTCCAATAATAATTATTCTTCGCCACCATAATCAGGTCGCCGCTGGAGAGTTCCTCTTCGTGGTCGAGGATGCGGGCTCTTATACCATTATTATATATATTGGCACGCTTGTTGCTTCGGGTCACGACTATCGTTCCGTCGGTTCCGTACTTACGGTAACTCTGCTCGAGCGCCTCGATGAGTTCATCGCCGGGGAGTGCTTTGACGTCGGGGAAGGTCTTGCCTCTGAGCTTGGGAAACTCGAACATCTCGTCGTTCTGGATGAGGCTTCGCAGCATCGTGGCGTTCCAAAGAATGCCGGACTCCTCGAGTTGACGGACAACTTGGGTCAGCTGGAGTTCCGTCACTTCCATCCCATAACCCTCAAGCATCGTGCGGCTCAGGGCCGGACTCTCTTCCTCGCCGACCGGCGGAAGCTGTGCCGTGTCGCCCACCAGCACGAGTCGGCAGCCCTCGCAGGAATAGACGTAGTGCATCAAATCGTCGAGCAAACGGCCAGTACCAAAGACGGTTGTGTCGTGGGCATCATTCGCAATCATCGACGCCTCATCTACGATGAACAGAGTATCCTGCCTAAGGTTGACATCGTTCTGAAAGACATCCATGTCCGTGATAGACTTCTGGCGGTAGATCTTCCTGTGTATAGTGTATGCTGGAACGCCCGCGTAGGACGACAACACCTTGGCTGCCCTGCCGGTTGGGGCAAGCAACATGACCCTTTGCTGCAACATACCGAGCGTCCGCACCAAGGCTGCCAGCAGAGAAGTCTTGCCCGTGCCGGCATATCCTTTCAGGAGGAAAACCGTATCACGCTCTCTTGAAAGCAAAAAGTCGGCAAGCAAAATGATTGCTTTTTCCTGCTCTTTCGTCGGTTTATGGTCGAAGTTCTCCCTGATTAGGGCACCTAAATCTTCACTTATTGCCATTCTTTTATAAAAAAAAGCCCTTTTTGGTGGATATATGAATAATTATTTTTACTTTTGCGATGCGAATATACAAAATAAATTACATATATCGTATGAAAAAGGTAATAAATCTTATTTTAGGTATCTGTGTAGCCGGTTTGCTCTTCATCTGCTGGCGCAGCATCAAGGATACCGAGGACTTCGACGCAACAGTCGCAGCCAGAGAGAATGTTGTAAAGGCCCGTCTTATGGAGATTCGTAGTGCAGAGGAAGCCTACAAGGCTCAGCACGACGGAGTCTATTGCGCAGATTGGTCGGAACTTATCAAGTTCGTCAAGGAAGGCAAACTGCCCGTTGTCATGAAGCAGGGCTTGCTGACTGAGGATCAGATGAACAAGGGCCTGACCGAAGCAAAGGCAGCCGCCATCGTAAACAGCGGTGATGCCGCAGCTATTGCTGCTAATGGCCTGCAAGGTTTCAAGCGCGATACCATCTGGGTTTCGCTGCAGGACTCGCTCTACAACTACGAAGGCTTCGTAGCCGACTCCTTGCGTTACATCCCCTTCTCTCAGGGCGACACGTTCGAAATCATTGCTTGTCCCAACACCACTCGCTCGGGTACCATCATTCAGGTTATGGAGTGTAATGCTCCCGACAGCAGCTTCCTCAAGGGAATGGGCAAGGCTGGCAAGCGCCTCATCTACAATCGTGCAGAAGAGGCTGACGCCAAGGGTGCTTATCCTGGCCTGAGAATCGGTGACGCCGGCAACAACTGGAACAACAATGCTGGCAACTGGGAGTAATTCTTTCACAAGCTATAGACTATCCATCCGCTTAGGTGCGGATGGATTTTCTTTTTCTGTACTGAACGGCCTCGATGGCTCTGTAGTACAGACCGACCGCTTCCCTGTCTCCAAACAGGATGCTGCGGCCGACGTCCTGAGGCAGGCTTTGCAGAAGCCTTACCTGATGGACTATCGTTTCCAGAGCACGGAACTTGTCGTCGAAGGCTCCGCCACCATCGTTCCCCTTGAGCACTTCAACAAGAGCGACATGCTTGCGTTCTATCGCCTCTGCTTCCCAAGTCAGCAGGCAAGCGTGGCAGACATGCAGTATCAGATACTCTCGTCGCTCGAGGCCGTGATGATATTCTGCCTCGATGGCGATATCCTTCGCATCGTGCAGGAGTGTTATCCCGACGTCAAGGTATGTTGCGCTGATGCCGAGCAACTGGAGCGTTTTGCCGCTCAGCAAGAGAAACGTCCTGCTCCGGAAGACGTTGAGCAGCGAGACATCTATGTTCACTTCGACGAGCAGCGCTTCTTCATCGCCGTCTTTCGCCGAGGCAAGTTGCAATATGCAGCGTCGCAAGATGCCTCGAACGACAACGATCGGACCTTCCTGCTGCTCGGCATCTGGAAAGCCCTCGAGTTGCATCCGCAGAAGGACGCCCTTCATCTGGAAGGCGCAACGAAGGAACTGAAGAAGACTTTAGCGGAGTATCTCCTTAATATTGACTAAGAATGAAGCCCTTCCTTTAGGGGAGGAGATAGGAGAGGCAATGAGAATCATCACAGGTAAATACAAAGGCAGACATTTCGAAGTGCCTCGCAGTTTCTCGGCACGTCCGACGACGGACTTCGCGAAGGAGAATCTCTTCAATGTTCTGCAGGCTTATATCGACTTCGACGAAGCGCCGACGGCTCTCGACCTCTTCTCTGGTACGGGCAGCATCACGTTGGAACTCGTCAGTCGTGGCTGCGGACGTGTCATCAGTGTTGAGCTCGACGGACGTCATCACCGCCTAATCAAGCAGTTCCTCGACAAGTTGCAGGATACAGCAGCACTGCCCGTCCGTGGTGATGTCTTTCAGTATCTGGCAAAGTGCCGTGAGCAGTTCGACTTCATCTTTGCCGACCCGCCTTACGCCCTGCCGCAACTTCCTGAACTGCCCGACATTGTCTTAAGCCGCAACCTACTCAAAGAAGGCGGACTCTTTGTGCTGGAACATGGGAAGACAAACAATTTCTCCCAGCATCCCCGCTTCGTCGAGCATCGCAGTTACGGCAGCGTCAACTTCTCGTTCTTCCAGTAAGAAGACTTGCCTCGCGTACGCGCGTATATATTTATAATGTAATATAAAACACAGCGTGCTTAGTTTGTTAACTAAGCACGCTGTGTTTATCATTTAGGCACGCCTAGTTTGCCAACTAGGCGTGCTGTGTTTTTAGAACTGAGGGCCTGCAGGGACGAGTTCTCTTTTTAGAGCTCGTTGCCTTTCGGTCTTGCAGCCTTACAGCTTTGGACCTGCAGCAACGAGAGCCTTACCAGCTTCGTTGCCTTCGTACTTCTTGAAGTTCTTAATGAAGCGGGCAGCGAGATCCTTTGCCTTCTCTTCCCAGATGCTTGCCTCTGCGTAGGTGTCGCGTGGATCGAGGATAGCGGGATTTACGTTGGGCAGTGCTGTGGGCACCTCGAAGTCGAAGAAAGGAATCTTCTTTGTTTCAGCCTTCAGGATGCTGCCATCAAGGATTGCGTCGATGATGCCACGTGTGTCGGGAATTGAGATGCGCTTGCCTGTGCCGTTCCAACCTGTGTTAACGAGGTAAGCCTTAGCACCACTCTTCTCCATCTTCTTAACGAGTTCCTCAGCATACTTTGTGGGATGCAGCTCGAGGAAAGCCTGACCGAAGCAAGCTGAGAAAGTGGGAGTGGGCTCTGTGATGCCGCGCTCTGTACCAGCAAGCTTTGCTGTGAAGCCAGAGAGGAAGTAGTACTTGGTCTGCTCGGGAGTCAGGATAGATACGGGAGGCAGTACGCCGAATGCATCTGCGCTGAGGAAGATGACGTTCTTTGCGTCTGGGCCTGCGCTCTTACCATTGACCTTCTTCACAATCTTCTCGATGTGCTCGATGGGATAGCTTACGCGAGTGTTCTCGGTGACGCTCTTGTCGGCGAAGTCGATCTTGCCGTCCTTGTCAACTGTTACGTTCTCGAGGAGAGCGTTACGCTTGATGGCACCATAGATGTCGGGTTCGTTCTCCTTAGAGAGGTTGATAACCTTAGCGTAGCAACCGCCTTCGAGGTTGAAGACGCCCTCGTCGTCCCATCCGTGCTCGTCGTCGCCGATGAGGAGACGCTTCGGGTCGGTAGAGAGGGTTGTCTTGCCTGTGCCAGAGAGACCGAAGAAGATAGCTGTGTTCTTACCTTCCATATCGGTGTTGGCTGAGCAGTGCATAGAAGCGATGCCCTGCAGAGGCAGGTAGTAGTTCTGCATGGAGAACATACCCTTCTTCATCTCACCGCCGTACCAGGTGTTGATGATGACTTGCTGACGAGCCTTTGTGTTGAAAGCTACGCAAGTGTCGGAGTTCAGGCCGAGTTCCTTGTAGTTCTCAACCTTAGCCTTGCTGGCGTTGAAGATGACGAAGTTGGGCTTGAACTCAGCAAGCTCCTTCTCTGTGGGCTGGATGAACATGTTCTTGATGAAGTGAGCCTGCCAAGCAACCTCTACAATGAAGCGAACAGCCAGACGAGTAGCTTCGTTTGCGCCGCAGAATGCGTCAACAACATAAAGCTTCTTACCGCAGAGCTCTTTGATAGCAATGTCTTTTACCTTAGCCCATACCTCTTCGCTCATGGGGTGGTTGTCGTTCTTGTACTCCTCAGAGGTCCACCATACGTTGTTGTGGCTCTCGTCGTTGTCAACGATGTACTTGTCCTTGGGCGAACGACCTGTGAAGACGCCTGTCATCACGTTTACTGCGCCGAGTTCTGTCTCCTGTCCTACCTCATAACCTGTGAGCGCGGGGTCGATCTCAGCCTTGTAGAGCTCCTCGTAAGAGGGGTTGTGGGCAATCACGGTGCTACCGGTGATGCCGTACTGTTCCAAATTAACTGTTGCCATTGTTTTGATGTTGAATTTATAGTTATACTTAGATTATATTGTCTCTTAAACGGCTGCAAAGGTACGAAATAAAGTTGAAAGTTTAGAGTTTAGAGTTTAAAGTTTTTGTTTTGCGTGCTTTTTTGCAAAGCAAACTTTGCATTTAGACATAAAAATCTAGGGCTTGCAGTCCATAATCTTCAATCTTTTTTATATCTTTGCATGCAGCAATATTAAATTAAACGACCATGAAAGTAGTCAATATGAGCGAGACGCCGAGCGTCATCAACCAGTATGTGAGTGAACTCAGGGATGTACAGATTCAGCAGGATCGCATGCGCTTCCGCCGGAACTTGGAGCGCATCGGGGAAATGATGGCGTTCGAAATAAGCAAAGACCTCAGTTATAAGGAGACGACGGTGCAGACGCCGTTGGCCGAGTGCAAGTGCCAACGCCTCTCGGAGAACATTGTGCTGGCCACCATCTTTCGCGCCGGACTGCCCTTCCATCAGGGCTTCCTCAATGTCTTTGACCATGCGGAGAATGGCTTCGTTAGTGCCTTCCGATACTATAAGGACAAGGAATGCAGCAAGGTGGGCGTGAATGTGGAGTATATGGCTTCGCCCGATTTGACCGACAAGACGCTCATCATCGTCGATCCTATGCTGGCAAAGGGTTATAGTCTGGAGCTGGGGCTGGTTGCTTTTCTCAAGAACGGAAGGCCGCGTCGTGCCATCCTGGTAAGCGTCATTGCCAGTGAGGAAGGCGTTGCACACATACAGAAGAGCTTTGGCGAGTACGAAGAAGTGGAGCTTTGGTGCGCTGCCATCGATCCCGTCCTCAATGAGCGCAGCTACATCGTGCCGGGTCTTGGCGACGCGGGCGACTTAGCATACGGCGATAAGCTGTGAGTCGAGAATGACTTAAGGCTTTAGCTCTTTAATAAGCTTCTTGGCTTTTCCCCATTTGTCTATAACGAAGAGGACAAAGCGGACATCGACTCCGATGCAGCGCTGCAGGTTGCTGTCGAACGAGATGTCGCCCGACATGGCCTCCCAGTTGCCGTCGAAGGCCAGACCCAATAGTTCTCCTTTGCCGTTGAACATGGGCGAGCCAGAGTTGCCACCCGTGATATCGTTGTTGGAGAGGAAGCAGAGATGCATGTCGCCGGTCGTCTTGTCGGCATAGCGTCCCCAGTCGCCTTTCTGGAGCAGGCTGATGATGTCGTCCTCCAGCTTGTAGTCTTCTATCTCTCCCTGCTTGGCGGCTTTGTCGAGCAGGCTTTGCGCATTGGTGTAGTACTGGTGGTGCGTGCCTCCAGCCGTGTAGTCTTGGATGTAGCCGTAAGAGAGTCGCATGGTGAAGTTGGCGTCGCTGTAGTGTGGATTCTCCTGGTCCATCTCGAGGAGTGCCTGCGTCAGTAGGTGCTCGTTATAGTCGATGATGGTGGAAGCATCGCGACAGCTGCCACTTATCTCCTGAAACTTCGTGGGGATGCCATCTGCATAAAGCAGTCCGAGGTCAGTGTCGCGCAGGGTGCTGTCGGCCAGCACCTTATCCACAGCCGACGGGTCTAAGCAGATGGTTCGGGCAAAGACATCGTGTGCGTAGGCTGCCTCGTCGCCCCCATACAGGCTGTCGATGGTGTTGTAGCACTCGG
The DNA here is from genome assembly GCA_900320565.1 of uncultured Prevotellaceae bacterium. GTDB lineage: Bacteria > Bacteroidota > Bacteroidia > Bacteroidales > Bacteroidaceae > Physcousia. The sequence continues at coordinate 15,278 of ONSR01000004.1, read as the reverse complement.
GCAGGTAGTCTTTGTCGGGCACTTGCTTGCGGTAGTTTCGCAGCAGAGCAATCATCGTGGCCTCGTCGAGTTTGGCGTCATAATCCTTGAAGAAGGACTCCATGCGACTGCGCACTTGAGCTGCCTCGGTGCTGTCTGCATCTTGGGGCATCGAGTTAATCATGTTGGCTACGCGATAGAGTTCGATGCCTCGCATGAAGGTCTCACGGAAGAAACCTGCAGCGAAGACATCGTCGCGACGCTTTCCGTAAGCTTCTTCAAGCATTTGGAACATCTCGCCGAAGCGTTCGGAGAGGTCGGCTCGGCTGCCGTACCATTGTCTGACTTTGTCCTCGAGTTGCTGTTTCTGCTTGATGACTTCGAGGTCGGCTATGGCTTTGTTCATGCCGATGCTGTTCTTCCAGTAGTTACTGCTGCTGGCCCATTTGCTGGCGTACTTGATGCCGACGGCTCGGTCGGCGTCCATGAAGCGCTTCCACACCTCTTGCTTCTTGCCTCTGACCTGTATTGTGCTGACATTGATGGCATTGACGCGTTCGTCGATTCCCCATGAACTGAGGTATCGGCTGGTGCTTCCCGGGTAGCCAACAGTCATGCAGAAGTCACCATTCTGGAAGCCGTCTGTGGCGATGCGGGCGTAGTTCTTGCAGCGCAGAGGCACGTTCTTCGGACTATAGTCGGCAGGCTCTCCCTTCTTGTCGGCATAGATGCGGAACACGCTAAAGTCGCAGGTCTGGCGAGGCCACATCCAGTTGTCGGTGTCGCCGCCGAACTTGCCGAGCGTCTCAGTTGCGGTGAAGACGAGTCGGATGTCGCGATAGATCTTGTAGAAGCTTGCATAGAAAGCATTGCTGCTATAGTAGCGTTTCACCAGGCACTCAAGTCCCGGGTTGGCTTCCTGCAGTTCCTTCTCGACGGCACCCATGATGCTGTCTGTGTATTGCTTGCTGAGTTCGGCCTTCGACTCGTCGGGATGAGCCTTGTAAACCTCATCCAGTGCCTGCATGATACGTTCTGTACATTCTTCCGTGCGCTGCAGGAACTTCACGAACAGCCCATCGACGGGGCGTTCCATCTTGCGTTTGTGGGCCACAAAGCCGTTCGTCAGGATGTCGTCTTCGGGTGTCGAAAGACTCTGGATGGCGCCGTATCCGCAGTGATGATTCGTGAAAACAAGTCCGTCTTGACTCACCACGACGCCGGAGCAGAAGTCTCCGAAATCGACCACACAGTCCTTGAGGCTTGCATGTTCAGTACTGTAGAGTTGGTCGGGCGTAAGTTGCAGGCCAAGGCTTTTCATGGCTGCAGCCGTTTTCTCGTCAATACGATTCAGCATCCACATGCCTTCGTCGGCACGGGAAAGGGATGTAATTGCGCATAGAATGGCGCAAAGGAATATTTTCTTCATTGTGTTTATTATTTCTTCTTTGGCTTGCGTCTTGCCCAACCTTCTTCGCTAAAGTCGGGAACTTCGCCTTTCAGTTTGTTTTTCTTGGGTTTATCTGGGTTGAGGAACTTCATCCAATCCTCTTTCTTATAATACTTCTTGCCTCGAGGAGCCGTGTAGCCACGCTCTTCGCGAGACGGCTTGCCCCGTTTCTCTTGGTGAGGCTTGCTGGCAGGCTTTTCCTTGCGAATGGGCTTATTATCCTTCTGCTGAGGTTCATCCGTTGCTATGTCGCAGACCACACTTCTGCCCTTTACTGTTACGCCATGCTTCAAGCCCTTCATGACTCGGTTTAGGTCGTCTTGCTTCACCTCGATGAACGAAAAGTTCTTCATCAGGTCGATACGTCCCACAGCCACCTTGTCGCCTTGCACATTCTTGTTGATGAGGCCGATGATTTCCCTGGCATACATGCCGTCTATCTTGCCAACATTGAGGAACAGACGGACGTAGCCTTCCTCGGCTGTTCGCTTCCCAGCACCTCTCTTGTCTCTTGAGCGGGATGATTTCTCCCCTTCTTGGGGAGATGAAAGGGGAGCCTCTACTGCATAGTATTGCAGGAAACGACCGAACTCTCGGGAGAGCACACGCTTGATGAGGTCAGTCTTGTCGAGCCATTCCCAACGCTTCTGCACTTCTTCCATGAAGGGTGCAATCTCTTCCTCATCGACTTCGATGCGCTCGATGTCGTCGATAACGTGATAGAGTTGCTTGGTGCAGATGTCGCGCGGCTCGGGCAAAGTGCCTTGCTCGAACGTCTTCTGTATTTCTTTCTCTATTTGCTTTATCTTACTCTTCTCGCGAATACCGATGATGCAAATGCTCGTGCCTTTCTTGCCTGCGCGACCTGTTCTGCCAGAGCGATGCGTGTAGTATTCCACATCGTCGGGCATGCCGTAATTGATGACGTGTGTCAGGTCATCTACATCAAGGCCTCGAGCTGCCACATCAGTTGCCACAAGCAGTTGGATGCGATGCCGACGAAACTTCTGCATCGTGAGTTCACGCTGCTGCTGAGACAATTCGCCGTGCAAGGCATCGGCGTTGTAGCCGTCGCGAATCAGGTTGTCAGCTACCTCTTGTGTCTCGAGTCGTGTACGGCAGAAGATGATGGCATAGATGCGGGGATAGTAATCGACGACGCGCTTCAAGGCGAGATACTTGTCGCGCGCGTGTACCATATAATATATGTGGTTGACGTTCTCGGCGCCTTCGTTGCGACTGCCCACTTGAATCTGTTTGGCATCGGTCAGGTAGTTCTGTGCGATGCGTTCTATCTCCTGACTCATTGTGGCGCTGAAGAGCAGGGTGCGATGCTGGCTGGGAATGCCTGCGAGGATGCTGTCCAGCTCTTCCTGGAAGCCCATCGAGAGCATCTCGTCTGCCTCGTCGAGCACAACGTATTGCACCTTCGAGAGGTTTGCTACACCACGGTTCATCAGGTCCATCAATCGGCCAGGTGTTGCCACGATGATGTCCACGCCATGTTGCAGGGCACGTATCTGCGGCTCGATGTTTGTGCCGCCATAGACAGCCACGATTTCCGTCTCAGGCAGATATTTGCTGAAGCCCTCCAAGTCGTCGGCAATCTGCAGACAGAGTTCGCGTGTCGGGCTGAGTATAACTACTGTCGGTCCGTCGGAATGGACTAACTGTTGGAGCAGCGGAAGCCCATAAGCCGCCGTCTTTCCTGTGCCGGTCTGTGCCAGAGCAACAAGGTCTGTATCATTGTTCAGCAGGTATGGAATGACTTCCTCCTGCACAGGCATCGGGTGCTCATATCCCAACTCTCCGATGGCTTGCAAGAGCGGTTCGGCAAGCCCCAATTCGTTAAAGTTTTTCATATCGGCTGCAAAGGTACGACAAAGCGAGGACAATACAAAATAAAATTTTATTTTTATTGTCGAGTGCAAAAGTAGCTCGACGAAGGCAAGTACAAAGAAATAATGAAATAATGAAGAAATGAAATAATGAAAAGGGGAAAGGGTAAAACAAAGACACTATCCTTTTTCGGAACAAAAAACAACACTCCAATAAAATTTTGCAAAAAAAATGACAGAAAGAAATTTTCTTCCGAAAAAGGGCAAATTTATTGCCTATTCATGTGAAAGCAAACAAGGGGTCGAACTAAATCAACAACAGCTTTTAGGAAAGTGTCAGTTTTCATTTGGAAATGACTTGTATGAAGCAGCAAATGTTTTTGTCCATTAGAGTCCATGCCTTCATGCACATTTATAAACTCGCCTTTTGCTAAAGAATTATTATATTGATTTTGATATAGTTTCAAGTTGCCTCTGTATCTTTCCTCTGATACGATTATACCTTTGTATTCATACTTCAGGTTTAATTCAGGATTATTGAAGTATTCCATAATAGGAATATTATACCAGTCAATGTATTTGTAGCAGGATAGAATTATAACAGGAAACTCCTTGAAGAAGCGCTGTCGCAGGATTCCGCTGGGATTGTTAATTCGAGCATTAATGGAATCGAGCGTCTCTTTTGTCACTTGTCTGCTATTAGGCTTTGGATAACTGCTTAGCTCAGAAATAAAGCAGTATTTGTAGAAATTGAGAGGCTCTCCCCTTTTAACCTTTAATTCATGGGGTAATAGTTCATTAATAAACTTCTGGTAAGCACACCATGTTGGGCTTGTTCCTCTATTGCTACCTTTGATATCGGGCTTCCTGTTATCCCTCAACAATAGTTGTCCTTTGAAAGGTTCGCGTGGATGGTATTTGTTCCAATCCCATCCAGCATCAAACCAGTCTTCTATATCGAGGTATCTCTTTTCTTTCCAATCCTCGAAATTCCCTCTAATCCCACGAATATAGGGAATGGTTAACTCTTTATTGCTATCTGTCATTTCCCCAGCGCATTCTTTTGCAATAATAAGTATCTTTGATGCAGGATTACCTTGACCAACGTACTTGTCTGCTTCGCTACATGGGTATTCAATTGAAAAGAGTTCATTAAAACTCGTTGGATAGTCTAGATTCATTGTTTAATAAGATTAAATTTGTTCGCAAAGTTAGGAATTTCTTTTGACGTGAGCAAATTATTAGGACGACATTTGCCTATAGTGGCGCAGGATAATATTCGTGAAGCCGAGTTCACCCAATGCCCATAATACAGAGCTGGTATAAGGTGTGGACAAAACAGCAGAAGCCTCCTGCTCTGTAAGCGGCAAGTGCTGACGAGCACAGAGACAGATAAGTTCGTGTGCCTCCAGTCTTGAATGGTCAACCGGGTAGCTTGCCGGCATACGTAAGCGTACTGGTAAATAGCGGTAGTCTTCCGCCAACTGTTCGAAATGCTCAGCAATGAACTCATCTGAAACATAGTGCGTTAGAACCTTGGCTGCTTCATATTCATGATACAATCCCCAAATCGTTTCAATAGCTTTCAGATACATAGGTTCAAAATGCTTGTCCAGATACTTGCAGGCAAATGCGCGGTCGAGCTTTGTGTCCGAATCCATAAACGCATACAGAATTCTCTTTTGTTCGTATGGGGTTAGATATTGCAATCGAACTTGCAACTCCTTGCGTGCAATTTGGCGTTTGCCTGTACTTAGGAAATCACGGAGGACTTCATCAGAAGAGCGGTATTTGGGCTGGTCTTTGATTTCATATCTATGAGTGAAGGCGTTCTTTTCCCAATAGATAGTGTCAATAGCATGGGAGACTGTCTGCGGAGTGTTTTCGTCTATCAGTTGTTCCCATTCTGATTCGGGTTTTGTGCGTATGATTGCACGTAAGATTCGTTCCTCTGCATTGTGAGTGGCAAGGAACATAACCAGGTCTTTCCAGGACATTGCCATAAGGTTGTCAAGGTTGATTAAATTTCTGTTCATAGTGCTGTGGTCTTTATTCAAACAAGTTTTTATTATTATTGAACAAGTCATAGTAGCATCGCATACTTTCCAACTTGTTCCACGTAGATTCCTGAATAGGCGTGGCATCCAAATCATAGATTTTGGCTTCTGGGATAGAAAGCAAAAAGGGGGAATGTGTAGCGATGATAAACTGACACCGAAACTCCTTGACTGCGCCACGAATGAATACAGCCAGTTCCTTCTGCCACATTGCAGAAAGGCTGTTTTCGGGTTCGTCCAGCAGAATCAGACTGTCATCAGTTATTGATTCAACAAAGTATTGGAAGCCATTCTCCCCATTAGATTTCTCTAATTCTGTTCGTCGCAGTCTTCTGTTGATGTACTGGCTGGCATTCAATTTTCTTGCATCTATTAAATCACGATACATTTTAATTTGCTCCTTGTCGGACGTGTCAATATATTTCGGGAATTCTGCTTTTCTGTTGTCAATTTGCTCTTGCCTCAAATCTCTTCGTCGCATATTGATGCTGAAGTTGTTATCCCTTGTTGTTAACAGTTGTTTAAATACCTCGTCGCTTACAATGATACGACTTTTTGGGGCGTCACACCCTTTTATAAAAAGTTCTTTGTTAAGTACAAACATACATTCTTGCACGTAGTCGTCGAAAAATGGACTCGTGTTGTGAAGAACTGTACGATGCGAGTGCAGCTTTTCTGCAATCACATTCAGTAGTGTTGATTTCCCAGAGCCATTTCCCCCATAGAAAATAGTAATGTCAGAGAACGAAAGCTTGGGACATTTTATGTTGGCAATGGTGTTTTCGCTGAAAGACAAGAATCTATTCTCGAACACTTTCCAGGGATACCAGGTGTTATGGTAGCTGCTTTTGTCTGCATGTATATCTATAAACTCAACAGGCATATCCTTGGGGGCTCCCCCAGGGGTAGGGCTAAAATACCAGTCCACCCATAAATCGCTTGGGATTTGAAATTGCTTTAAGTAAATCATAAAAGCAGTTCGTTAATAATGAAACAGCGTGACTCTTTTCGAATCACGCTGCAAAATTACTAACTCGCGCTTCCACAAGATGAAAGTAGGAAGAAAAAATGCGGGATTATTTGTAAATATTCAATAGAGCAGCTGCTTCCTTGCCGAAATCATCACGTAACCATTGCGGGCTAAGCACTTCCAGTTTTGCACCTTGCCTGCGTAGCTCTTGAATGAACTCAAAGGTGGGTACTATGGTGTATTTGAATACAGAATAATCCTCATTTCGTTCAACTTCCGTTTGGGAATCATGGAGTGGCAGGGTACGGAAGTAATTGGCTTCGAATGCCTGTACACGAATTTCGATGGTTTGGGGTGGCAGCTCCATTCCGCTTACGCCAAAGGTATGCTTGAAATATGCTTCCGCATCAAATCCTTTTGGCAGCTTGTATTTCTGTGCGGTCTGCTCCATAGACTGAATACGGTCGAGCGAATAAATACGAATCTTGTCCAAACCATGAGAAAATCCAAGCAAATACCAGCGAAGCTTATACATCTTAAGGCAATATGGTTCGACCAAGAAAGTGGTAGCTTTCTCTTTGCTGAAACCTTGATACGTTACCTTAAGGACGCATTTGTCTCGCATGGCTTCAATGGTAGTTGTTAGGAATCTCTCACCAGAAGGAACTGGCTCAAAAAGAATCTGGTCGCGTAAGTTCTTACAATCTTTGAGAATTGTATTGACAGCAAACAGGTTGAACATACGGCTTCGCCAATCAACACAATCCATCCCGTTCATATCTTCTATATAATACATTCTGTCGGAGTTACATTTGATAGTGACATCAAACAGCAGTTCTACGATATTGCGCCAACGGTGGAATGTCGTTTCTGGAATAGAATCCATGTTGAAAACATTTACCGATGAGCGTGCCCATTTGTCGTCTATCGCTTCGCGTGAAATAGGTCCGTGTGCAATGGTATTCACTAACCAGATGTAGCATTCAAAGAGATAGGCAGTTGAAGACTTCCTCATGTTTGTAAAGATAAGTTGTTTCATAATATCTACTGCAAAATTATAAAAAAAAACCTAATCTCTAATCCTTAGTCCCAAATCTTCTTCCTTCTTCTTTATATCTTAATTATTTTTCGTACTTTTGCAGCAATGAAAACAGGATTGGTACTTGAGGGCGGTGGGATGCGCGGACTTTTCACCGCCGGGGTGATGGATGTGATGATGGAGCATGGCATCCGTTTCGACGGCATTGTGGGCGTGTCGGCGGGTGCCACATTCGGTTGCAACTACAAGTCGCATCAAGTGGGTCGTGTCCTTCGCTATAACATCCGATTCAAGGACGACCCTCGATACATGGGGCTGCGGAGCCTATTGAAGACAGGCGACCTCGTGGCTGCGGAGTTCAGTTACCATACGCTGCCGAACGAGCTCGATGTTTTCGACTTCGAAGCCTATAACGCCGACCCAGCCGAGTTTCATGTCGTTTGTACAGATGTCCTGACTGGCGAGCCAGTGTATCATCGCATCGATTTTATGGACGATGATGGGCTCGAATGGATACGTGCGTCAGCCTCTATGCCACTCGTTTCGAAGCCTGTCAATATAGATGGGAAACTCCTGCTCGACGGCGGCATCAGCGATTCGATTCCTCTCCGTTATTTTCAGGGGCAGGGTTTCGAACGGAATCTGGTCATCCTGACGCAACCCAAAGGCTTTTATAAGAAGCGGACAAAGCTGATGCCCCTGTTTCACCTCTTCTCCTCGCGCTATCCTGCCATCGTCCAGGCAATGTCTTGTCGGCATTTGATGTACAACGAAGAACTGGCTTACCTCGAAGAGCAGGAACGACGGGGCAATATCCTCCTCATCTATCCTCAAGACACTCTTCCCATCGGCCGTACTGAACAGGACGAGCAAAAGATGCGACGGATTTATGCGATGGGTCGTGAAAAAGCTGAGGAGATGCTGAGCGAAATCCGAGCCTTCGTGGAGGCTTCGCAAACGCAGGCAGTGATAAATGCAAACGACTAACGCGACGATTGCAAATGACTAACGTGACGATTGCAAACGTCAAACGTGACGATTGGCAACTTCACACGTGATGTTTGCAAACTTTCCTGCGTGTGAGTTGCTTCTTATTGATAAAAGTCGTATCTTTGCAACGGAGAAAACCTATCAAACAACAAAGAATAATATGAAAAAGCATGTTCTGGCAGCCTTTTTGCTGTTGCTTTGCCTGCCCACGATGGCTGGCCGAATTGTGACGGATACTGTGAAGAGTAAAATTCTCTCTGCAGATGTGCCCTGCAATGTCTATTTGCCCGATGGATTCGACAGAAACGAGAGCCAACGCTATCCTGTCATCTATCTGCTTCATGGCTTCAGCGACGATTATCGTGCTTGGCGCGACAAAGGGCAGATGCAGACCGTCGTGGACGAACTTATCGGCACGGGCGAGTGTGTGCCTGTTGTCATCGTTATGCCGAATGCCGGCGGACCCGATACACATAACACTTGGAACGGCTACTTCAACATGCCAGGCTGGTCGTACGAGGACTTCTTCTTCCAGGAGTTCCTGCCGACGGTCGAGGCGAAGTATCGTGTCGTGGGCGACAAGGAGCATCGTGCCGTGATGGGACTCTCGATGGGTGGTGGCGGCAGTACCGTTTATTGCCAGCGGCATCCCGACATGTTCTCGTCATGCTATGCCATGAGTGCTTGGCTCGACAACGAGAGCAACAATGTCGGTCCTGGCGACCAGAAGGATAAGCGTTACTACGTGACCGAGGCTGTGAAGGAGCATAGCGCGCTTCGTTTCGTGGAGCAGGCCGACGATGCGACCAAGGCGAAGTTGCGCACCGTCAAGTGGTTCTTCGACTGTGGCGACGATGACTTCCTCTTCGACCAAAGTGTCAAGTTGCACCAACTGATGCGCGGAGCATGGATTCACGACGAGCTACGCATCCGCAATGGTGTCCACAACTGGGAATACTGGCATCAAGCCCTTCGCATGGCTCTGCCTTTTGCATCACGCAATTTCGGCAAGTAACTATAAATTCTAGGCAGTAGAAGGGCTTTACTCCCTTATTACAAACCTGTGTGAGACCTCTTCCGAGTCGCCGCCATAGAAGTCGATGCTAATGTGCTTCTTGCTGACGTTCAGCTTGTAGGAACCTTGCGAGCGGGAGTTGATATGCTGACGAATGCCTGGACGATATTCGTCGAAGAGGGCCGACTCATCCTTGAGGTTGGCTCCATCAGGTTTCTCCATCATCTTCTTGCGTAGCATGCCGTAGTTCTCGGCTCCTTCCGAGCGAACGGCATATTGCTTCTGTTCCTCTGCAGTCCATACGCTGCTCATCGTCATCTGCGTGATGCGTCCACCGTCTCCCCACCAGTCCTTGAAGTCGGTGTAGTGTGTGTGGCCGCATAGCACAATGGCGTTGCGCTTGGCGAAGGCTTGGCGGAAATGCAGTCGTGCTTGGGTGTTGGCTTCGGAAGCTCCTCCGTGGAAGAACCATCGGCAACTGCTGATGTCAGGAGGAAGCACAGGACCATGAGTCATGACAAATGTGTGGCGCGCTCCCTTCGTCTCATCCAAGAGGCGGTCTGTCTCTTCGTCGTCTGGGTTGTTGAAGTCTATGACAATGAAGGCATCGTCGCCCACGTTAAAGGCAAAAGTTGTCTTGCTGATGTTTTTGCCCAGCTCTTCGGACATGCGGGAAGGCATGAAGGAATGATAGGCTTGGAGGGCATCAACGCCTCGGATGTCGTGGTTGCCCACAACGGTAACGAAGGGAAGTCCTCCCAACTCCTGCTTGAACCGATTCATAACGTCGGAAAGCATCTTTTTGTGTACCTCGCCATTGCCACAGTCTCCCTGAATGAGGTCGCCCATCTGCAGAACCATGCGAGTGTCCTTGTCAATCAGCCTTGCTGCCCTGTTGAGGAGGCGTGGACAACGGTCTTTCCACATTGCTCCATTACGGGCAAACTCGGCGCGCTGAATCTTGTTGAGCCTTTCATTCGGCTCGTTATAATGGGAATGATAAATGGAAGGAGGGTCGGCATCGAAGTGTGTGTCGCCCAGGATAATCATGGAATATGACTTGTCTCCTTTCCCCTTGGCGAAAGTTGACAAAGGGAAACTGCTGGCACTCAGGCCGATGATTCCTGTTGCGGATAGTGTTAGGAAGTCTCTTCTGTTCATGGTTCTTTGTATTAGATTAGGTAATGATGCTCTATAGTTGAAGGCGTAATTATAGTTTCCTTAAAAGGAAGGTGTGCAGTTTCGGCTGGTTGAGTTCGTAGATGTGGTCGACGAGGAGGTCCATCTCTTTCTTGTAGGCTTCCCGCACTTCGGGCCGAACCATCTGATCGTAAGTGCCACGCTTGCTTGCCAGCCAGTCGTTACCCTTGCAGAGTTCACGAAACTTCTGTGCAGCTTGTTCGCTGTTGTCATTAAGATAACCTGCTGGCATCATGAAGTCGTAGTTGACCCAAGCCCATTCACGGAACCTGCGTTCCACATCCCAACGCGTCTCGTTGAGTGCCATTATTGCTAATGCTTGCTGATATTGTGGGGTGTGACGGTAGTAAGAGAGGTTGATGCCATCGGAAAGGACTGCGCTTGAGAGCGTGTCAATAATGATGTTGTCGATAGATAACTCGTATTGATTTCCTTGAAGACCAGTAACTGTCAAGTGCTCGTCGCTCAAGTCGTCGATGAACGAAGGGATGACTTTTGTAACCTTCGATGCTCCGTTGTTGAAGCCCCAACCGTGCGGAATGGTGTCGAGGGGGAAGGGTAGGGAAGCTGCAAGGCAGTCGAACTGCAAACCTTCGGTTGTCTTCTTAACCTTCGAGATACGGCAGTTCTCAGCTTTCGCTACTTTTCCGTTCGTCGCGTCTAACTGCATGTCGGCCACTTTCTTTCCCTTCATGTCTTGGGCTTGCAGGAAAAGATAAGCCATTGCCATGTGTCCGTCGTTGTCTGGATGGACGCGATCGGAGCCGATGAGCGTGAAGGCAGGCTCGGTCTTTTGCTGCTTCATGTTCATCGCCACCATTGGCTTGTTGAAATCTAGAAACTCCCATCCGTTCCTTTTGGCAGCTTCTTCCTGCAGGGTGATGACTCGCTGCATGTTGTCATTCTTGTGAGCAAAGATGTCATCATTGAATGTCGAGGTCTGGTCGTAAGGCGATGTGCCAATCATTATCGTTCGAATACCTTTGAGACTCTTCAGTTTTTCCTCGCAAAGAGCGAACTGATTTTTGGCTTCCTGCAGTTTCCGTCGAGCGAAATCGGCAGAGTCGGCACCATTATACTCGTAGTAGCCTGTGTCGTTCATGCCGAAGGTAAAGGTCAGAACAGTCGGTTGCTTCGAGAGGACATCATCGTCGAAGCGAGCCAGTATCTCTTTTGCTGTGTCGCCGCCTACGCCACAGTTTGCCATCCACAGACGCATCTTTGGGAAATGCGTCATGTAGTAGAGCCAAATGTAGGAGTGGTAATGCCCGCCATCGGTGATGCTGTTGCCCACGAATGTCACGCGATCGCCCTTCTGGAAGGGTGCGACGCTTTGTGCCTGAACACAGATGCATGCAACTAGAAGGACGAGGAAAAGGGTGAGTCTCTTCATGATGTTTCTGTTTGTTTTGCTGCAAAGATACAAAAAGATTAGGGAATAGAGATTAGAGAAGCAAGTTTTTTTGTATCTTTGTACACAGATAAAGAGCATGAACGAAACGATGAAACAGGAAATCAACCCTAAAGAGACGAGTCGGGCCTATGCCTTCGAGATGTGGATGAAAGCGCCAATGCCGATGGTGACGCTATTCAAGACGCTCGATGTGACGCGGCTTGTGAAACTCAGCAAAAGGCGGAACTTGAAGTTCAACATGTTGATGTGCTGGTGTATAGGTAAGGCTGCGAGCACAATCAAGGAGTTCTATCTGCTGCCCGAAGGCGGGAAGTTGATGCAGTTCGACAGCCTCGCTGTTAATACCATCGTCCTTAACAAGGAGAATGAAGTCAGCTCGTGCGATATTCCTTTCAGCGAGGATTTGTCCGCCTTCAATGAACAATACCTGAGACTCACAAAGGAAGTGGCTGAGGCATGCAGGAATCACGACCTTCCCGACTCGATGGTGATAGGCACTTCGGCTTTGGCGCAGTACGACATCGACGGCGCTGTCGGTATGTACAGCGGCATCTTCAACAACCCATTCCTCATTTGGGCGCGATACAGACGCAGTTTCTTCAGGACGACTCTCAAAGTCTCCTTCCAGTTCCACCACACCCAGATGGATGGGGCACAAGCGGCTCGCTTCCTCGATGAACTGCAAAGGACAATCCGTTCGCTGTGAACTTTTTTTCATCCAGGACGTCACCTTTTGTCTTCCTGATGCGTTATGTTAGTGAATCGGTTCAAGTGAACAAAAGAGTTTAACCATAAAAACAAGTAAAGAAATGGAAGGAATAGAAGGATTTAATGCTGTTTGTGGCGGTATAATGGGCTGGACTACGGTTCTGACTACGGTTCTGTCAGCACTGTATTTGGCAATTCCCGTCTTAATAGTATGGATGATTGTCCGCTACTTCAAGAACAAGACCGACAAACGTGCCCAAATCGTACAGGCCATTATTGAGAAGAACCCGGATGCAGGCAATGTGGAGGAACTGATGAGGCAGATTGCCCCCAGACAAAAGTCGCTGAAGGAGAAGCTGCTTGAGAAGTTGCTTTGGGGAAGCGTGTTCGTCGTCCTGGGCATCTGTTTCCTGGGCTATGCCCTGTTCATCGACTACAAGGGCGGAATGGAGGCAAAGACGCTTCACGGCACTTACTTAGTGGCATTCGTCCTGCTTGGTGTGGGCATTGTCCTCTTCTTGAATTACTTTATCAGCAAGAAGATGCTGGCCAAGGAGATTGAGGCGGAGGAGAACAGTATAGTCCATAGTGCATAGTCCATAGTGCATAGTTATCTTGAATCGTGAACCGAGAACAGTTCATAGCCTGCGTGGAGCGTGAGCAGGAGGCACTTCGAGGCTTCTTGCTTGCACTCTGTTGTGGCAATAAGGAAGAGGCTGACGACCTGGCTCAGGATGCTTTGGTGAAGGCCTACCTTGCCTGCTCTGGTTTTCGCGACGGAGGCAAGTTCCGTTCGTGGCTCTTCAAGATTGCCCACAACACGTTCCTCAGTTACAAACGAAGCCTCAAACCTACACTAAGCATCGATGATGCTTGCGTCCAAGCACTTCCCCAAAGTGGGAGCGGGGAGGGGGCTTCTTCAGACCTTTACCTCGCCCTTAGTATGCTTCCTCCCAAGGAACGCTCCGCCATCACGCTTTTTTATCTCAACGGCTACAGCATCAAGGAGATAGCCGCCATTACCGAGGCCTCGCAGGATGCCGTGAAGCAGCAGCTTTCCCGGGGCAGGGACAAGCTTAGGACATTATTGACCATTGACCATTGACCATTGACCATTATGGAGAAAGATAAGGCTTTAGAGGAACTCTTCCTTGCCCAGACGCCACATTTCGACGATAGTGCCGAGTTCATGCAGAAGTTGACGAAGCGGCTCGAGGCAGTTGAGTTCATCAAACAATATCAGGAGCGAACCATCCGTCGATACAGGATAGTAATAGCCGTTGCCTTTGTGGTGGGCATCGTCAGCGGAACTGCCAGCACAATTTGGCTGCTCTTGTCGCCCATTGAACTGCCTTCCGTCAACTTCCAGACGCAGACGACCTTCCTGCTTTGGCTCATTCAGAACTCCCGTCTCCTTGCCGCTGCCTTCTTCCCCATGCTGATGACGTTTGCCGCTTGTATCATTACAAGTAACGTCTTGGAGATAGTCGAGATGCGACGGAAAATGAAGGAAGAATACATTTAGGCAGAAGACTCGGAAAATCCACGTGAGGATTTGCCAAAATCCACGTGAGGATTTGATGAAATCCACAGGAGGATTTCGACAACTCCACGTGTGAACTTTATAAGCACTACTCGTAGCGTTGTTTTGTTATTGACCTCGATTTGAGTTCGTGGTCTTTGCTAATAGGCTAAAAAAACTCTGCGCCATAGCCTGAGGCTACGGCGCAGAGTGTGTAAGTAGGAGAATCTTGCCGAATTGCTTACTTGACAAGAATCTTCTTTCCGCTCATGATGTTGATACCCTTCGCTGGTTTGCTCAGGCGCTGGCCTGCCAGATTGAAGATGCCGTTCTGAACAGACTCTGTTGCCTGAACATCAGCAATGCCGTCGGGATCGATGTTAATATAAGCACCATTGTCAAGCCATACTTGCTGATGGTCTTTGAAGAGCACGGGATAGCTGTCTTCGGCAAGTGTCTGGTACCAGGCAATGTCGCTCTGGTCGCCATTTAACTTGTAGCAGATTTCACCGCTTGCCAGCTGTTCGTCCGTTACCAATGTGGTGGCATTTGTCGATTTCGCTACAGCACCAAAGGCAGCAGCTCCCTTATAATAGTTGTTGCTGTAGGAGACGCCATTGTTCTGAAGAGCACCGGCAATCTGGCCTGCGCAGGTGTTCGTTACCTCGCCGATGGACAGGCAGTTCTCGATTCTGTATTGGACAAGTGTTCCTATCCAGCCAACAATGCCGCCCAAGACGCAACCGTTGACCGGTGAAGCTTCCGCTGCAGTGTTCACCAGTGTACCATCGAACAGACAGTTGGTGATGTTGACATGAGCGTTGGCGTTGTTATAGGAATGGCCGAGGATGCCGCCATACATGCCGTCGTCACTTCCGCCATTATCCGTTACGGTAAATGTACCGGAGTACGAGCAGCGGTCGATGTACACCGTACTGTTGTTAAAGACGTGACCCAAGATGCCGCCGATAGTCTTCGTGTTGATTTCGCTCGTGATGTCCAAAGCACTGTGTACGTTACGGATTATGACGTCCCTGTCGCGGGCAAAGCCGATGGTTCCGCACTGATTGAAGCGATTGTCGGATAAGTGTAAGTT
>ONSR01000091.1 GCA_900320565.1 uncultured Prevotellaceae bacterium | reverse complement strand
CTCAAACTCTTTCATGCAAGCCACGAGAGCCTCGCAGCCTTCGATGGTCATGGCGTTGTAGCAGCTTGCGCGGAAGCCGCCGACGTCACGATGTCCCTTCACGCCGACCATGCCCTTGCTGGTTGCGAAGGCCATGAACTCGTCCTGCAGCTCTTGATACTCGGGCTTCAGCACGAAGGTGATGTTCATGCGCGAACGGCTGTCCTCCTGGGCTGTGCCAACGAAGAGCTTGTTACGGTCAATCTCGCCATAGACAATTTCAGCACGCTTGATGGCCAGCTTCTCCATAGCCTCAACACCACCCTGCTTCTTGATCCACTTGAGGTTCTGCAGAGCACAATAGATGGGCACTGTGGGAGGCGTGTTGAACATCGAGCCCTTGTTGATGTGCGTGCGATAGTCGAGCATCGTGGGGATAGGACGGCTCACCTTGCCCAGCAAGTCTTCCTTGATGATACAGAAGGTGACGCCGGCCATTGAAAGGTTCTTCTGAGCACCACCATATATCATGCCATACTTGCTTACATCAACCGGACGAGAGAAGATGTCACTACTCATGTCGGCAATCATAGGCACTGGGCTGTCGAGATCTTTCAGTATCTCGGTGCCGTAGATAGTGTTGTTGCTTGTGATGTGGAAGTAGTCGGCATCCGTCGGAATGGTGAAGTTCTTAGGGATGTAAGTGAAGTTCTTGTCCTTGCTGGAGGCGACTTCTACCACTTCGCCAAAGAGTTTTGCCTCCTTCTCTGCCTTGGTTGCCCAGACACCGGTGTTGAGGTAAGCAGCTTTCTTCTCGAGGAAGTTGTAGGGCACCATGCAGAACTCGAGACTTGCACCGCCTCCGAGGAAGATGACGCTGTAGCCCTCGGGGATGCTGAGCAGTTCCTTGAACAGAGCTACTGCCTCGTCAACGACGGGCTGGAAGTTCTTGGCACGATGACTTGTCTCCATCAGAGAGAGGCCGCTACCCTCGAACTCGAGGCAAGCAGCAGCAGTTGCCTCCATCACTTCCTTGGGAAGGATAGAAGGACCGGCATTGAAATTGTACTTCTTCATAGGTTTAAGAAATTTATATGGTTCTTTCGTTTTTCGCGCACAAAGATACAAAAAAACATAATAAATAATGTATAATAACAAGAAAATGTGCAAAAAGAGAAAAACTTTAAACTATAAACTTTAAACTTTAAACTTTTTTTCGTACCTTTGCACCGCTTTTCGCAAAATAGCGACATAAGGCATCGGGGTGTAGCGCAGTTGGTAGCGCACCTGGTTTGGGACCAGGTGGTCGCCCGTTCGAGTCGGGTCACCCCGACTTTTTTTGTGTCATATCGTACGCCTTTATATTATAAGCCATCAAGCCAAAGCTTTCTACCCTTACAGATCAAAGTCTCAAAAATGTAAAGATTTTGTTTTGCGCAACCGTTTCTAACGGCTTATTTTTGTTCGAGTGGCACTTTTCTACCCCAAACGCAAAATAATGGCTTAAATCGAATTTGTCATGATAATCAACAACTTACAAAGTCGCCTTTAATAGCACAATGTTATGATAGTATCATTATCACACATCATGCTGCAAATTCAGACACAAGAAGTGGTCGATTTCGACGTGTTTAGTCACCCAACTTCACGTGGGTAAATCTCAAACTTCACACGTGAAGTTTGCAAAGTTCACACGTGAAGTTGAAAAAGACGACACGTCGAGTTCACAGAAAGCCCACGTTAAAGTGACTTCTTATGTAAAGGATTTTTCCTGACGAAACAAGTATTACTTATCGAGCACACGACAAGCTTTGACGATTCTGTCGATTGCTTCGTTCACAATTGAACGGGGGCTGCCGACGTTCAGACGCATGAAGCCGACGCCGCCCTTGCCGAACATCGCGCCGGAGTTCATGCCGACTTTGGCGTCGAAGGCAAAGAAGTGCTCCAACTCGCCTTGAGTCTTAAAGCCAAGAGCCGTGCAATCCAGGAAGACGAGGAAGCTGGCTTCGGGTATGATGGGACGAATCTTCGGACATTCTCGGGCGAAACGTTCGACGACGAGGTCAATGTTGCCCTGCACGTAGTCGAGCATCTGCTGCTTCCACACCCTACCCTCGTCGCTGTAGCAAGCCATCACGCAATCGCAGGCGAAGACGTTGCCGAGGTCTTGGTCCGTGCCCCAGATGTAGTTGAAATATTGCTCGCGAAGCCTCTTGTCATAGACAATCGCCTGACTTGCCACGATGCCAGGCATGTTGAAGGTCTTCGTGGGAGCCTGCAGGGTGATGCTGATGCGGCGGGCTTCCTCGCTGACGCTGGCAAAGGGAATATGTTTATGTCCACGAAAAACCATGTCGCAATGTATCTCGTCGCTCACCACAACGACGCCTTCTTCAGTACAGATGTGTGCAACCTGTTGCAGATCTTCCTTCGACCAACATATTCCGGCAGGATTGTGAGGGTTGCAAAGTATCATCATCTTGCAGCCTTTTATGTCGCGTCGAAGTGCCTCGAAGTCCATTGCGAAAGAGGTTTCCGTGCGACGAAGCGAGCTTTGTACCACCACTCGCTTGCATGCCTCGGGCACAAAGCAGAAGGGATGATAGACGGGTTCTTGGATGAGGATGCGGTCGCCCTTCTCTGTGAAGGCTTGCACGGCGAGGAAGATACCCGACACCACGCCAGGAATGTAGCAAATCATCTCTCGCGTGACGTCCATTCCGTGCTGTTCCTTGTTCCAACGACAAATGCTTTCGTAGTAAGGAGGGTTCTGACAAGTGTATCCCAAGATGCCCTGTTCCAGGCGTTTACGTATGGCATCGAAGATGAAAGGCGGTGTTCGGAAGTCCATATCGGCTACCCACATCGGTATGAGGTCATCGGTGCCGCACTCGTTCTTCACGCGGTCAATCTTTATCGCGTCTGTCCCTTTGCGAGGGATTATCTCGTCGAAGTTGTATTTCTTCATCATTCTTAATTCTTCTTTCTTAATTCTTAATTTGCTTTGAAGATGCCTATCTCCCCACTTCCGTAACAGATAGTCGCCTCAGCATCATAGATGCAACCGAACTGCCCGGGTGCTATGCCTTGTATGGGAGCATCGCTGTGGATGTGGTAGCCCTCGTCGTCAAGACTGATAAGGCCTGGCATGAAATGGTCCACATGACGGACTTTGAACTGAATCGGCATGGGTTCTTCGCCTTTTTGAACAGGCAGAGGCTCCGTGATGAAGTGGAAATCTGCCAGGCGGAAGTCATGTCCGTACTGCAATTGCGTGTCCCAACCGTTCGCCACAAAGATGATGTTCTTCTTGATATTCTTCTTCACGACGAACCACGGACCGCCGCTCAAGCCAAGTCCCTTCCTTTGTCCGATGGTGTGGAACCAGAAGCCTTTATGCTTGCCGACGACCTTGCCCGTCTCGATATCTATAATCTTTCCTTCCTGCTCGCCCATGAAGCGGCGAATGAAGTCGTTGTAGTTTATCTTTCCGAGGAAGCAGATACCCTGGCTGTCCTTGCGTCTGGCACTCGGAAGCTTGGCGTCGAGCGCAATCTGTCGCACTTCGTCCTTCATGAGATGCCCTATCGGGAAGAGCGTGTGGCTGAGTTGTTCGTAGCTGAGCTGCGCGAGGAAGTCCGTCTGGTCCTTGACCGGGTCTTTTGCTGTGCCAAGCCACATCTTGCCATTTCGCACGACGTTTGTGGCATAATGACCCGTCGCGATGTAATCGTAGTTGTGTCCCACCTTCTCTTCGAACGCGCCAAACTTGATGAGACGATTGCACATCACGTCTGGATTGGGCGTCAGTCCTTTCTTGATGCGCTCGATAGCATAGCCCACGACCTGTTCCCAATACTCTTTCTGAAGGTCAGTCACCTCGAGCTTCAGCCCATACTTTCGAGCCGTAGCCTGCGACAACTCGATGTCCTCCTCTGCCGTACACGACGAATCCTCCCCGTCCATACCTATTTTAATATAATGCAGGTCGGGCTTCAATCCAGCCTCGCAAAGCAGATGCACCACAACTGCACTATCCACTCCGCCAGAGATGAGAACGGCAATACTGCCCTTTATCGATTCAAAGTTCATAATTCGTAGTTCAAAGTTGGCTATTGATTCACCTTGCTAAGTCCTTCCTTTATCTCCTCGAGTTCCTCCGAAGTGATGATATTTTGCTTCTGCAAGCGCTCCAACTTCTGCAGTTCTTTGTCTGCGCTACGGCTTAACTCGTTGTACCTCAGCAGCAGCTCCTGCTTCATCTCCTCGTACTTCTCTGCATCGATGAGTCCTTGGTCACGAAGCTTGACGAGGTTCTTTATCTCATGACTGAGGGAATGGTCTTCAGGTCCCAGCAGTCCGCCTTCGCCAAAGATGAAGGAATTGAACTTGAGCTTTATGGCAATCAAAACGATTGAAAACAGGATGACGCCCAGTATAACAGCAATTTCTTTCATAGTACTCGGTTTATGTTAAACAAGTTACTTCCTGAACCTCCAGGCTTGCTCGCCCTGGAAGGTCTTGATGTGCAGGACGATGTCGTTTCCGGCTGGAATTGACTCGAGTTCATCCATGGTCTTGATGTGCAGGACGATGTCGTTTCCGGCTGGAATTGACTCGAGTTCATCCATGGAAAGACTGGCATAAACGCTCGTCGTATAGGACTGCGGGTCGCCGTTCTGTCGGTGATGAAGGCTGACGTGTGTGGTTCCGTCGTTTGTCTCGCCTATGCGATAGCCCCAATATTGCGTACCACCCTGCGTGAGTGGCGAGAGATGCATGTTGATGTAGCGGCCCGACTTCCACACGCTTGTCACCTTAATCGGGTCAGGTTCATAAGCAACTTCTGTTGAGTCGTGGAGCATATAGGCTCCTGTCAAACTGTAGAGCGTAGCAGATTGTCCGTCGGCGACATAGCCACAAACTGTGCGATAGTTTGCATTCTTGTCGTAACCCTTCTGCGGATTGCTGATGGTATAGGTACGCTCGTCGTCAGTCGTGAACTGCGTCATCGTGCCGGAGTCATCAGTCTTCACCGTCACAAACTCAGTCACGACGTTCGGATAGAAGTCGGAACTGTCGTCCCCGCCCTTGCAACAAGCAAAGACAAGGAGGAGCAAAAACAGCCCCCCTCTAACTCCCCCAAAGGGGAGAACTCTATTTAGTTTCACTATTTTATGCTTTACAATTTCCAACTTTCAATGTTCAATTATAATGCTTTTTTGCTTGTTTACGACTGGGTTGGCGTACATCGTGAGGATGCGTTCCCTGAGGAAAGCCTCGTCCTTGTTCTCTATCTTCACCATGTCGATGCGGCTCTGCAAGTACGTTTCAAAAGTCTGCTTCTCCTCCTCGGTGTACTTATCCGTATAGTTTGAAGTGCCATTCAACAAGTCGAGGGCAACGTAATTGCCTGGGAAGAGCTGATATCCCGCATGAATCTGCTGGTCTATTCGACGAGCAATCTCAGCATAGATTTCCGTCTTAGGCAGCTCTGCAACTTCATCCAGCCAGCTATTTATGCAAGGCATTGCCTCGTAATGAATGCGTCCTTTCTGTCCGAAGATACCGGTCTTCATGTTGTCGAGGTCGTCTTGCTTGCTCTTCTTGAACGACGGATTGTCGCGCTTCATTTGGAACTCCTGCGCCTTGAGATAGTCACAAGGGTCGTACTCGTAGCTGATGCTGAGTGGCACGAGGTTGAGCTCCTTAAGTCGGTCAACGATTTCACCCTCTCCAGCCATCGCAAACATCTTGAGCAGAGATTCTTGTGTCTGGTCGCTACTGTCCTTGGCTCTGCCTTCGCGTTGCGCTATCCAGATATTCTCGTGCTTCTCCTGAATGACGTAATGCATGTAGCGGCTCATTCTCTGGCTGCTCTCGAGCAGTTCCCTCGGACTGAGACCTCGCTTAACTGTGAAGGCTTTGTTGAGCTTGACAAGTGTCTTAATCCACGGATAGATGAGGAGGTTGTCGCCTATTGCTATCTCACAGGTCGTCGGGAAATGGTTCTCATGCAGCATCAGGTCGAGGATAGCACTGTCGAGGACAATATCTCGATGATTGCTGATGAATGTGTAACGTTCCGGTCCTGGCTCGATACCTGTGTAAGCAAAGGTGTAACCAGTACTGCATTTGCGCAAGATGCGCTTCAGCACGGGCTTGATGTAACGAAGTTGGAACTGCAATGGCGTGTTGACGCCGACAAAAGCCAAGCGTATCAAACCATTTCGCATCCAGCCTGGCATCCAAGGCACAAAGCCCTTCAGCATCCGCGAGAACTGCCTGTCAGC